>JBBRUE010000006.1:0-28764 GCA_038248085.1 Myxococcales bacterium
CCGGCAAGGAGATGATGGACGCCATCATTCAGGGCACCCTCGACCTCGACAACCAGGCCGCGGGCAAGGAGTTCAAGGACATCGCGAAGTTCGTGCGCGAGAACGAGCAGCTGCTCTCGCCCGAGGCGAAGAAGGCCTTCGCGGTCTACGAGCAGCACGCGAAGGCGGCGCAGGCGCGCGGGCAGACCGGCATCGACGTGCGCGACTTCATGCGCATGGAAGTGCAGATGGCCAACGTGAGCCGGCCCGCCTACCAGGACGCCTCGGCGGCGGCGACGCTCACCCAGCTCGGGCGCGACAACCCGAAGCCGGGGTCCATCAGCGGCAGCGAGATGACCGACGCCATCATCAAGGCGACGCGCGACCCGGACAACCAGGCCGCGGGCAAGGAGTTCGCCGACATCGCGAAGTTCGTGCGCGAGAACGAGCAGCTCCTCTCGCCCGAGGCGAAGCGGGCCTTCGGGGTCTACGAGCGCCACGCCAAGGCGGCCCAGGCGCGCGGGCAGACCGGCATCAACGTGTTCGAGTCGATCCGCATGAACGGCGAGATGCGGCAGGTCAGCGCGCCGCAGTACCAGGACCGCTCGACGGCGCAGGAGCTCACCGCGTTGGCGGCGGGCAACAAGGCGCCGGGGTCGATCAGCGGTGAAGAGATGGCCCAGGCCATCATTCGCGGCACGCAAGACCCGGACAACCAGGCCGCGGGCAAGGAATACGCGGACCTCGCGAAGTTCGTGAAGGAGAACGAGCAGCTCCTCTCGCCCGAGGCGAAGAAGGCCTTCGCCGTGTACGAGCAGGCGGCGAAGACCGCGAAGGCGAGCGGCCAGACCGGCATCGGCGGCAAGGCGTGGGACAAGATGACCACCGACCTCAACCGCGCGGCGCAGCCCGGCTACCAGGACGCGAGCGCGGCGGCGGCGATCAAGACGCTGACGAAGGCGAACAAGACGCCGGGGTCGATCAGCGCGCGGGAGATGCGCGACGCCATCCTCAACGGCACCCGCGACGTCGACAACCAGGCCGCGGGCAAGGAGTTCTCCGACTTCGCGAAGTTCGCCAAGGAGAACGAGCAGCTCCTCTCGCCGGAAGCGAAGAAGGTGTTCGCGACCTACGAGAAGGCCGCCAAGGCCGCGCAGGCGAAGGGCCAGACGGGCATTTCGCCGGCGGAGTACTCGAAGATGGCGCGCGAGATGACGTTGCTGACGCTGTTCAAGTGACGCGTCGGTAGGTGAAGCACCGGGGCTGGCGGCCAGAAGGTCGTCAGCCCCTCGCTTTTGCCGACCCTCGCTACACTCGCCGCATGAACAGCCCCGTGTTCCACCCCGAACTGCGCACGGCTGCCCGGTGGCTCCCTCGCGGCGTGGGGAGGCCCTGGCTGGTGAAGCTGGCGCGGCTGATGCCGATGCCCTCGGTGCCGATGCCCGCCGGCATCACCGTGAGGGAAGTGCAGCTCGATGCGAATCAACCGCTCCGGGGGCGGGTGATCGGCGCCCCGCCTGATGGCTCGGCGCGCCCGGTGATGCTGTGGATCCACGGCGGCGGCTACGTCATCGGAACGGCGAAGCAGGACGACGGGCTCTGCGCGCGCTTCGCCAGGCGACTCGGAATGACGGTCGTCTCCGTCGACTACCGCCTCGCGCCTGAGCACCCGTTCCCCGCGCCGCTCGACGACTGCTTCGCCGCGTATGAGTTCATTCACCGCGAGGCCGCCTCGCTCGGAGTCGATCCTTCCCGGCTCGTCATCGGAGGCCAGAGCGCCGGCGGGGGCCTCGCGGCGGCGCTGACGCTGCTGGTTCACGATCGCAAGCGCCCCGCGCCGAGGCTGCAGTTGCTGGTGTACCCGATGCTCGATGACCGCACCGTGGAGCGCGCAATCGATGGCCGCGCGCATCGACTGTGGGACCAGCAGAGCAACCGCTACGGCTGGACGTCCTATCTCGCGCAGGCACCGGGGAGCCCGGGCATCACCGACCTCGCTGCGCCCGCGCGTCGGGTGGACTTCAGCGGCTTGCCACCGGCGTGGATCGGCGTGGGGTCCTGCGACCTCTTCCATGATGAAGACCTCGCGTATGCAGCCGCGCTCCGCGACGCGGGCGTCACGACGACACTGGAGATCGTCGAGGGCGCTTTTCACGGCTTCGATGCGGCGCTCCCGAAGGCCGCGGTGAGCCGGCGCTTCTTCGAGTCGTACGTGGCGGCGATCGAGAAGGCGCTCGACCTGCGCTGACCGAATGTGCCGGCCCCTCGAAGGGCTTCGGTAGACTCGTGACCATGGAGTCCGTCGAGGCGGTGGTCATCGGCGCGGGTGTCGTGGGCCTCGCCATCGCGCGCGCGCTGTCACTCGCCGGCCACGAAGTGCTGGTGCTCGAAGCCGAGGACCGCTTCGGCACGCAGACCTCCTCGCGCAACTCGGAAGTGGTGCACGCGGGCCTCTACTCCCCACCGGGCTCGCTCAAGGCGCGGCTCTGCGTCGAAGGGAATGCGCGGCTGACCCGGTACTGCGCCGAGCACGGGGTCGCCCAGCGGTCGCTCGGCAAGCTGCTCATCGCGGTCGACGACTCCGAGCGACCGAAGCTCGACGCGATCGCGAAGAACGCGGCGGCGAACGGGGTGTCCTTGCAGCCGCTCACGGCGAGCGACGTCCGCGCGCTCGAGCCGTCGGTGCAGGCGGTCGCGGGCTATTGGCCCCCGGGGACGGGCATCGTCGACAGCCACGGACTGATGCGCAGCCTGCTTTCCGACGCGGAGAGCCGTGGCGCGACGCTGGTGACCCGCACGCCCGTGAGCGCGGGCCAGGTCCTGAACGACGGCTTCGAGCTGTCCTGTGGCGGCGCCGAGCCGATGACGCTCCGCTGCCGGGTGCTGATCAACTCCGCGGGGTTGAGCGCCCCGCGCGTCGCCGCCTCGCTCGAGGGAATGCCAGCGCGCCACGTACCGCCGACGCGCTTCGCGAAGGGCCACTACTTCACGCTGCGCGGCCCTTCCCCGTTCTCGCATCTCGTGTACCCGATGCCCGACGCGGCGGGCCTGGGCATCCACGTCACGCTCGACCTCGCCGGGGCGTGCAGGTTCGGCCCGGACGTCACGCGGTGGCTCGAGGTGCCCGACTTCTCGTTCGAGCAGGGCCTCGAGGCGAAGTTCGCCCGCGCCATCCGCCGCTACTGGCCGGCGCTGCCCGAGCACGCGCTGCAACCGGGCTTCACCGGTCTTCGGCCGAAGGTCACCGGGCCCGGCGAGCCCGCGGGAGACTTCGTGGTGCAGGGCCCTGCGGCCCACGGCGTGAAGGGGCTGGTGAACCTGTTCGGCATCGAGTCACCGGGGCTGACCGCGGCGCTCGCCATCGCGGAGCACGTCGTCGCGATGGTGTGAACTCAGCGCTGCTCCCGATGACCTTCGCGGCCACCACGCCGGTTCAGCGCCGGCTTCGGCACGCGAACACCAACGCCGCCAGCGCGGCGAAGAGCGCAGGCACATCAACGGTGGTGCAGCCACAGCCGCTCGGCGTGGGCGTGGGCGTGGGCGTGGGGTCGACGAAGGCAGCGACCTCGACGGTGAACGTGCACTGGGCAGCGTTCCCGGTCGCGTCGCGCGCTTCGACGGTCACCTCGTGCGTGCCGGGCGAGAGCGTGCTCCCGAGCTGGCTCGACCACGTCACGGTCGGTGCAGTGTCGACCTCGTCGACCGCGGGCGCACTCAGGCTGGTGGGTAACACCGCCCCCTGCGCACTGGTCGCGCTCAGGTCCTGCCGCTGCGGGCAGGTCACCCTGGGCGCGCGCGTGTCGCGCACCATCACCTCGGTGGAGCACGTGCCGCGGTTGCCGGCCTCATCTCTGGCCTCGGCCACGACCGACGTCTGCCCGAGAGGGAAGGTCGCCCCCGAGGCGTATGACGCGGTGACCGTGAGCGGCCCGGTGAACGCGTCGGTCGCCATGGGGGCGGCGAAGGTGACGACCGCGCCCGCGCCGCTCGTGGCTTCGGCGGTGAGAGGGCCGGAACAGGTCACCACCGGCACCGTCGCGTCGCGCGCCACGGTGAGCGTGGCGGTCGCCATGCCCCCCGTCGACGTCGCGGTGCAGGTGAAGGTGCGCCCGCGGGTGTCTTCGGTGACGATGACGTCTTCGCAGCCGGCGCGACTCGAGATGATCGACTCGGCGTCGACGACCTCGAAGTGCACCACCACGTTCGAGGTGTACCAACCCGCAGCGCCCCGCGTACCGCTGAGCGTGCCCGTGATGACGGGCGGCGACGAGTCGAGGCCGACCGACAGCGCGTAGAGCTCGAGCCGCCCCTCGTCGCTCCCAACGGAATAGAGGAACGGCTCTTCGACCGTGAAGTCGCGAGGGCAGGTCCCATCTGGGCCGGGAACCAGGTCGGCGACGAGGTGCGTGCCGATGGCCGTGAGGTCGCTCTGCCACAGCTCGCACCCATTGACGCCGTCGCTGCCCGCGAACCACACCTGGTTCGCCGCAGGGAAAAACGTGCCCTCGAAGGGCAAGCCGCTCTGCCCTCCCGGGGCGAGGTTGGCCAAGAGCATGGTGCCGGCGCTCGTGCCATCGGTCACCCACGGCTCGCGCCCACTGACGCCATCGTCGAACGCGAACAGCAGCCGCCCTTGCCACTCGAGGTGCGCCAACTGCTCGCCAGCGGTGGGGTACCAGGGCCCGAGTTCCTTGACGTGCGACCACGTGCCGTTGGCGTCGGTGGCCCACAGGGCGAGGGTATCGTCGAGGAAGAACGAGCTCGTCGCCTGCGGGTTGCGAACCAGCGCGAAGCTGCGACCCGCAGCAAAGAAGAGCGACTGGGTGCCCACGGGTTCGACTGCGACCGGCGAGACGCGGGTCGTCGCGGGCGTGCCACCGCTCACCCACTGCCTGCGCCCCGCGGCGGTGCCATAGGCACTGATGAGCAGCCCCCCGTCTTGCACCACCAACGCGTCGATGAGCTCGGCGCCGAAGTCGTACACCAGCGTCGTGCCGACCGCGGTGCCGTCAGAGCGCCAGAGCTGCCGCGTCGCGAGGCCAGCGCCGCCCACACCGAGGTACGCGACGCCACCGAGCGTGGTGAGGAAGAGGTAGTTCGAGTCGGTGGTGAGCGAGGTGAGCGCTTGCGTGCCCGCCACCGTGCCGTCGCTGACGAAGAGCTGCGCGCCCACCAACGGCGGCCTGAGCGCGAGAAAGAAGAGCCGCGAGCCCGTCGGCGTGAACCTGAACGGGCTTGAGCCGCTGGCCCCCGGCACGAGGTCCGCGAAGCGATGCGTGCCGGCGACCGAGCCGTCGGTCACCCACGGCTCTGCGCCCGCCGCGGCGTCGGTGCCGAGGTACCACGCCGACGCACCGAAGCTCACGGACCACTCTGAGGCAGGAAAAGGCAGGCGCGCGTTCGTCGTCGCAGCCGTGCCTTCACTGCGAAAGAGCGAGGTGCCCGTCGCGGTGACACCGCGGAAGAAGAGCGCGTTGCCGAGGTTGAAGAAGGCTTCGGGCGCGGTGCCACCCTTCGCGCCAGGGCTCAGCTCTTTGACGAACACGGTGCCTGCCGAGGTGCCGTCGGTCTTCCACAGTTCATCACCGGTGGTGGTGGTGGTGCCTCCGAAGAGCAGCGTGTTGCCCAGCCGTCCGGGCTTCGCGGAAAATGAGTCGGTCACCTTGACCTGACTGCTGGAGGCAATCGCCGTCGTGCCGGCCGCGGTGCCATCGCTCACGTAGAGGCTGCGGGGCGAGGTGATGTACGCAGTGAAGACGACGCTCGTCGCGCTGAGCGGCGTCAGCGACTCGAGCAGCGGTGTGCCGGTGCCGGCCACCAACTCCTTCACCAGCGCGGTCCCTGCAACGGTCCCGTCGCTCTTCCACAGCTCACCATCGGCGCCGGGGAAGAAGAGCGTGTCGCCGGCCAGCGCCTGCTTGCTGTTCGACAGCCCCGTGGCGATGCGCGTGGTGACGACACCGTCACTGGCCCAGAGCTCGACCCGGTTGCTGGTGCGGAAGTAGAGGTGGGTGGTGCCGGGGTAGAGGTAGTCGATGGATGCGCCTGCGGTGGTGTCGACGAGGAGTGACGTGCCAGCTGCCGTACCGTCGCTGCTCCACACCTCGGTGCCGTGCGTCAGGTCGCTGCTGACGAAGTAGAGCCGGTTGCCCACGCGCACCATCCCGTTGACGCTGACGTTCGCGACGACGACGGTTCCGGCGACGGTGCCGTCCGTCTTCCAGAGCTTCGAGTCGGCGCCGAAATAGACCGCACCGCCCAGCTCGACGAGCGCGGTGATTCTGGCGCTGAAGTTCTGTCGAAGCACTGTCACCAGGCCGCTCGCGTCGACCCGCCAGAGGGCGGCGCCACCGCACAGCACAGAGGTGCTCAGCGACGTCAACGCGACACATGGCAACGAAGCCAGCCGCGTCGTCCCCGCAGCAGTGCCGTCGGACTGCCAGATGGCGCTCGTCGCGGAGGCGTCCGCCGTGATGAAGAGCAGCTTGCCGTCGAAGATCTGAAACCTCTGGGGGAAGCTCGAGCGAACGCCAGGGTTGAGGTCGATGACCAGGCGGGTACCCGCAGCCGTGCCGTCACTGCGGAACAACTCCCAGCCGACCGAGTCGGTGTACGCGGCGAAGTAGCGCGCGCCCTGAAACTCGACGCCGTCGCGGTCAAACCCCGTGTCGCGCGGAGGGCTGTTGAGAAACCGGCTGACGCGGACCGGTTGGGCCAAGGCCAGTGAGGAGGCCAGAATCACGAGCAAGCTGTGGCGCATGGGCCATCTTCGTCACAGCCGCGACTCGCGGCTAGCGCGACGTGCAGGACGACGAGCAGGACCAGGGCGGCATGAGAATCAATCACCGTGGCTGCAGCGCGAGCAGGCGACCGCGATGGTGTGAACCCTGATCAGCGCGTGGCCTCGAGGCGCGCCCGTGAGAGTGGATGCAGCGCGAGCAGGCGCCCGCGGGCCTTCACCTCTTCGATCTGCGCCGCGCTCGGATCCGCGCCGAGCTGCAGGTGCAACCAGACCTCGGTGGCGCGGAACCGGTTGTAGGCGTCGAGCTGCGGGAGAACCGCGAGCGCTTCGAGCTTCGGGAGCAGCGTCTCCGCCCGACCCGCTTCCCGGATGGCGCGCGCGAGTCGCCAGGCGTCGAGCGCCACTTCACTGCCGGGGTCCTGGGTCACCAGGCCCATCAGCAGCCGGTCGACATCGACAGGGCTCTCGAGGAGCTGCGCGGCGCCGGTCGGGTTGCGGGCCTCGGCGAAGTTGGACCAGGCGGCTCGCTCGAACTGGTCGGCCATCAGCCGGAGCTGCAGATCGACGAAGGTCGGCCAGTCCTTTCGAGCGAGGGCCAGCTCCGCGAAGAGCCGCGCGGTGTTCTGTGGCGTCGCGTCTGCCGAGCACTCACCGACCGGGACGTGATGGCTGAACCGCTCGTACAGCGCGTCATCACCTCGATTCGCCGCAGCCCAGGCGGCGTACCCGGTGGCAGGCAACGACTCGACCAGCGCGCCGACGGTGCGCTCGTATCCCCACTCCCACTTCCGGGGGGCCCGACTGCCGACGAGGCGCTGCGCGACGTACCTGCTGTCGGCGAGCAGGGCCCTGGGGACCGTGCCCTCGAGCCGCTGCGAGAGGAAGAACGTGCTGTTCGGCGACCACGCCCCGGCGTCCATCGCGCCCAACTCGGAGGAGGTGAGGCCGTCGAGCGACCGACACGAGGGAGGCTCCGCTTCCTCGAGGGGGCACAGCAGCACGCCCGCGCCGTGCGAGAAGGCGACGTGCCACAGGATCGGCGCGCCGCCGAGGCTGCCCCTCACCACCGGCCAGGCCGGCATGCCGTCGACCGCGCGTGGCGTCTGCGTGCACGCAGCGAGCACCACCCACACCGTCCAGCCCGTTCGTCTCATGCCCTGCTCCCGTGTCGCCGAACACAGACGCCATGTCCGGCGCCAGGTTCCAGCGTTCGCTCCAGTGGGCCGAGCCAGAAGGTTCGCAGTGGTGGATCTCGCGCCCGCACCATAGGGAGTGCCGATGCGCCTCCTGCACACGATGCTCCGCGTGGGTGACCTCGAGAAGTCGATCGCCTTCTACACGGAGGTGCTCGGGATGCAGTTGCTCCGCCGCAAGGAGTACCCCGACGGTCGCTTCACGCTCGCCTTCGTCGGCTACGGCCCCGAGTCGGAGCAGGCCGCCATCGAGCTGACCTTCAACTGGGACACCGCGAAGTACGACCTGGGCACCGGCTACGGCCACATCGCGCTCGAGGTGCCCGACGCCCACGCGGCGTGCGCGGAGATCAAGAAGCGGGGTGGCGTGGTCACCCGTGAGGCGGGCCCGATGAAGCACGGCACCACGGTCATCGCGTTCGTGCAGGATCCCGACGGCTACAAGATCGAGCTCATCCAGCAGAAGAACTGACCTTCACGATGAGCGGGCGAGCGCGCCCCGTGACCTCGCGCAAGTCGAGGCGGCGCGGGGCTGGCATCGTGCGCGGCATGTCGCGAATCCTCGGACTGCTGTGGTGCTGCGTGTCGGTCGCGTCGGCCTTCGCTGCGGAGCCCCAGCCTCCGCCGTCGATCCAGCTCAAGGTGAACGGCGTCGTGCAGGCGCCCGGCGCGCGCATTCCCGGACGGCCCGGCGAGAAGCTCTCGGTCGTGGCGCGGGTCTTCGGCGGCCGCCGCGCGTGGTGCATGGAGCCGCAGCGCTACGCGAACATGGGGAAGAACACCGTCATCCAGTCGAATGGTGAAGACGGGCTCAGCTTCACCACCGGCCCCGGCTTCAACGGCATCTGGAAGTTGCAGTCGGAGACGGCGACGTGGTGGGGCCAGCTCACCTCCGACACCCGCGCCACGGCGAACAAGAATGACGCGGTCATCACCGTGCCTGCCAAGCCGGGCAACTACGTCCTCCAGGTGAAGGCCACCGCGACCTGGCACTACGACCGCCAGTCTCAGGGCAACCACGTCGAGCAGGTCGAGAAGAACGACGCTGAGGCGACGTATACGTTGGTCGTCGAGCAGGCCGAGGGCACCTGGTTCTCGTCGGCCAACATCGTCGCCAGCGGCAGCCCGGATGACGACCTGCGCTTCCGGCTGCAGAGCCTGCAGCAGCGCTTCGACTCCATCTCCCAGCAGTTGATCGACGGGCAGTACCCGCTGGCACAGTCGAGCCTCGACGGCCTGAAGGAGACGCTCAGCGCCATCAAGCAGCGCCTCGAGCAGCTCAAGAAGGAGAAGCCCGGCTTCGCGTGCACCATCACCTTCCTCGGCGCGCCGAGCGACAAGGCGATGAAGCGGCAGAAGACGCTGCAGAAGATGGCCGAGCAGTGGAAGCAGGCGGTCGTCCTCGTCGGGGGGAACGTGCTCGAGCTCAACAAGCTGTTGCTCAACACCCAGACGGTGTTCACCAACAACGTCCTCAAGTCGGTGTTCAAGAACTACATCGACTGGGGCTCGGGCATCCCCTCGACCAACGACCTCTTCGGCGCGGTGCCGGTGAACCTGCAAGCGCTGGTCATCCCGAGCAACGTGCTCGACTGGTACGGCAACGCCCAGGAGGACTCCGGCATCCTGAAGAACCAGGTCCAGAACATCCGGCGCATGAGCGAGCTGCGCGCGTTTTACCAGACGCGTTCCAGCGAGCTTCTCGTCGAGAGCCGGAAGATCCACGAGGAGATGGACAAGGCGAAGCCGCTCGCCGCCATCGATGCCCAGGGCCGGGCGCTGCTGTCGGGCACCGGCTGGGCGAGCTGGAAGCCGGCTCAGTGATGGTGGTTCGGACCGTGCGCGTGCGGAGCGCCGGCGACGAGCGTGCCGGCGACGAAGGCGGTGACCGCCGCGCGCGGTGAGGGCTCGGTGGTGACGACCGGCGTGACGCCGATGGTGGTGAGGCGGTTGAACAGCCCCTCGCCCATGCCTCCGGTGATGAGCGCGCCGATGCCCTGCAGTGCGGCGGGGACTTCGTGAGAGCCGTGGAACGTCTGGGCCTCGTCGATCTCGACGGTGGTGGGTTCCGCGACGCGGCCGTCGGTGACCTCGAAGACCAGGAAGCGACGGCAACGGCCTGCGTGCCCGGTAACGGTGACAGTGTCCTGGCTGGTGACGGCGATTCGCATGGCCGGGTTGTACTGGGAGCGGTGGCGGCCGGGCTTCCGTTCGTTGCTCGCCCCGCGCAGGCCCCCCCGGCACGACACCAGGATGCGCAACTGGGAGCCGAGGGCCCCCTGCTCGAAAAGCGGACGACTTTCCAGACGTACGCTTTTATGGTAAATTCTCACCCCATTTCGCGTACGCCCAGAAAGTCACCCGAAATCCGACCCTGCTCCCCGACGAATGCCACGACCTCCCGAGGTCGAGGGGCCAGCCGTCACCGAGACCAACTCCGACGAAGACCGGATAGAACGACCTCCGTGAGGTCCCTCGCTGTGTTCGTCGCCCTGGTCCATTGCCTCGCCCTTGCCGCAGCGCCCTCGTCGGAGGCCGAAGCGCAGGACATTCCACCGCTCAAGAGCGCCGCCTTCGTCACCAGCGCGGTCCTCGTCTCCGGCGCCGCGGGGCTGATCTCCGTCTACGCCGGCACCCGCCCCGGAGACGCCGTGGCGCAGAGCACCGGACGCCCTTCCCCCTTCGTCAGCGCCGCCGGCTTCGGCCTCGCCCTCGCCCTCAACTTCGCCCTCACGCACCTGCTGATCCCCCAGCTCGTGATGTTCGGCGACACCGAGCTGCGCGCCGGCGACGTCACCGCCGCGCGCGAGGAGGCCTGGCGACGCTCGCGCTGGGCCCTGCTCGGCAGCGGCCTCGGTCTCGTCACCACCTTCGTCGGCGCCGGCCTCGAGCAGGCAGAGTTCGGCCGCGGCCAGGGCGTGATGCTCGCCGGCCTGCTGGTGATGTTCGTGGGCGTCATCGTCGCCGACGTGCTCGAGGCGACCGGCGCGTGGCGCGGCTACCTCGACACCCGGAGCGCGCGATGAAGGTCAGCCGGCGTCTCTTCCTCGGTGGACTCACCGCCATCGGCTGCGGCCTCCCTGCGGAGGAAGGGCCCGCATCTCCCGACTTTCCCCTCGGCGTCTCGGCGGGCGACCCGACCTCCACCGGCGCGCTCGCGTGGACCCGCTACGTCGGCACCGGCGCCCTGCGCCTCGAGGTGTGGAAGCGGGACGACCCCGCGACCCGGCACACCTTCGCGGTGACGCCTTCGGACCAGGGCATCGCGCTGGTGGTGGTCGAGGACCTCGCCCCGGACACCTGGTGGCAGTACGCCTTCGTCGCCTCGGACGACGGAGTGGACGGTGCGCGCAGTGACGAGGGGCGCTTCCGCACTGCACCCGACGAGAACTCCCTCGCGCCGGTTCGCTTCGGCGTCTCGTCGTGCTCGAAGCAGAGCTACCCGCTGACGCCCTTCACCCGCGCGGCGCAGGAGTTGGAGTGTGACGCCTTCCTGCTCCTCGGCGACACGGTCTACGCCGACGGCGCGACGGATCTCGCGAGCTACCGGGCGAGCTGGCGCACGGCGCTGGCCCGGCGACCCAACCGACTGCTGCGCGGGAGCACCGGGCTGATCAGCACCTGGGATGACCACGAGATCGTCAACGACGCGAACGGCGACCAGGTCCCGCCCGCGCAGATCGCGGCCGCCCGCCAGGCGACCTTCGAGCACCAACCGTGGCGCATCGACGGCGAGAGGCCCGGACGGCTCTGGCGCTCGCTGCGCTGGGGAAAGACCGCGGAGCTCTTCGTGCTCGACTGCCGCTCCGAGCGAAACCACGCGACGAAGGAGTACCTCTCGCGCGCGCAGATGGACTGGCTCAAGGCTGGCCTCGCGGCGAGCCCGGCGACGTTCAAGCTCATCCTCAACTCGGTGCCCATCAGCAGCTACCCCGGGGCGTTCTTCCAGCTGCTCGCGAAGGACCGCTGGGAAGGCTGGCCGGAGCAGCGCCGCGAGCTCCTCGAGTTCATCGACACCTCGCCCATCGAGGGCGTGCTGTGGCTCACCGGCGACTTCCACATGGGCGTGGCGGGCCGCGTGTCGAGAGAAGGCGTCGGCGCGACCCAGGTGGAGATCGCCGCGGGGCCCGCGGGCCAGGGCGCCAACCCGTCGCCCTCCTACCCCTCGCCTCCGCAGTTCGACTTCGCGACGGCGTGGAACAACGTGGTGGTGCTCGACCTCGACCCCGCGTCACGCACCGCGCGCGTGCAGTTCCTCGACGGAGGGACGCGCACGTTGTTCGACCGCAGCTATGTGCGGTGATCAACCCCGCGAGCAGCAAGCCGACGCTGACCAACAACACCGCCACGGTCGTGACCGGAACCGGCTGCTGATGTTTCCGCATCCGGCTCGTCAGGTCACAGCTTCGCTGCGAAACGTATCGGCTCCTCGCGACCGACCTGGCTCCAGGGACCACCTATGGACAAATGTCGGTCACCCGAGGCATCAGCCTTGGCCTCAGCTGCGGCAGTCCTTGCGAAAGCGTGCAGGCGAACGGCCGACCTCGCGCTTGAAGGCGCGACTCAGCGCGGCCTCCGACGCGTAGCCGACGGCCTCCGCGATTCGCGCCAGGCCATCATCGCTGTCGCGAAGGTGGCGCGAGGCCAGCTGCAGCCGCCAGCGGGTCAAGTACTGCGCCGGCGGTTGCCCGAGCAGTTCTCTGAAGCGCGCCGCGAGCCCCGAGCGCGACACCGCGCTGCGCCGGGCCAGCTCCTCGACGGTCCACGGGTGCGCAGGGTCGGCGTGAATCAGCTCGAGGCTGTTGCCCACGCATCGGTCCTTCAACGCCGCCAACCATCCACGCTGACCTTCGGGCAGCTGGGCGATGTGGTGGCGCAAGGCCTCGACGAAGAGCAACTCGCAGAGCCGGCCCACCACCGTCTCCGAGTCGGGCGCGGCGCGCTTGAGTTCCTCGGAAAGGAAGTCGAGGGAAGAGCGGAGCAGCCTGCCGGTCGCCCCCTCGCTCGGCCGCACCACCAGCACCCGAGGGAGCGCAGCCAGCAGGGGGTTGAAGAGGGCCTGGTCGCAGTGCAGGGAGCCACACACCAGCCGCGTCGGGGTTCCCGAGCCCCCGTAGTTCAGCGTGGGCGGAGTCGCCCAGGGGGCGGCCCCGGGAAGAGGCGCTCGAGCCCTTCCACCGCGGGCGCGCGGCCCTGGCCCATGGTGTGCGCGTCACCAAAAGGAAAGATGACGACGTCGCCGCTCTCGAGCTGGCGACGCGGCGTGCCGGCGACCTCGACCCAGGCTGTCCCCGCCTCGATGCAGTGGAACATCACCAGGTGGCGGGCCTTCGGCAGGACCAACGCGGCGAGGCCAGCTCCATCGGGCGAGGCGAGCGCCCAGGGCGAGGTGAAGTTGGCCCGAAAGAAGACGGCACCAGCGAGGCGTACCGAACGCAGCACATTCGAGAGCACGTCCATCGTGGTTTAGAGGTTCGACCAACTCTTCTGGAGGTTCAAGCATGGCGGCGCCACCCCCCCGGCCCGTACCTTCGCCTTCGTCGGTCAGCGCCAACCCCGAAAGGACGCCATGAGCATGGACCCCAAGAAGAAGCTGGTCGTCGTCATCACCCACGGCCTGGAGCACGAACTGTCGAGCGTGGGCTTCACCATCGCCAACGGTGGCATCACCAACGGCCTGGAGGTCTCCGTCTTCCTCACCAGCGGCGGAGTAGACCTGGTGCGCAAGAAGGCCGTCAGCGTGGTGCACGTGCAGCCGCTCGAACCGCTCCAGCAACTGGTGCGCGATTTCATCGCCAGGGGCGGAAAGGTGTGGGCCTGCACTCCCTGCGTGCGCAGCCGCGGCTACGACGACGCGGACCTCATCGAGGGCGCCATCGTCACCGGCGCGAGCGTGATGTTCACCGCCATCAAGGAAGGCGCGGCGACCGTGTCCTTCTAGGAAGGCGCGCCCGCGGGGGGCTCACGGCCGGGTGTAGTATTCGACCGACGCGCCGACCGCCTCGACCACCCCGAGATCATTCCCCCGCGGCCGCCCACCCGACGCGACCCGCGGCAGGCCGTCGTCGCCCGCGCCTCCAGGTCGCACCAGCGCCATCGCCCGCGCCTTCGGGTCGCGGGAGATCGCCACCACGAACTCCCCTCGATCCGCGGCCTCCAGCGCGCCCTGCACATCGACCTTCCGCCAACCGCGCGTCGCGCACTCGTAGCGAACCCAGTCGATGGTCTGCGCCAGCGTCATCTCCCGCCCCGCGCGGTTGTGCGGAATCTCGCACTCCATCGCCAGCGACACGTCCCACGCGAAGACGTGCGCGCGCGGCTCGGCGGCCGGGTTGCTCACCGCGTAGCGCGGGTTGTGACCCACCGCGAACTGGTCGAGCACCGTCCACAACACGCGCGCCGAGCGCCGCTTCGGCCGGCTCTGCACCGGCGCCTTCACCGCGCGCCAGGTCTCCTTGTCCACCACCTCCGGCGCCGGTGACTCGCCGTCGTAGAACTCGGTGGTGTTGGTGCTCGTCTCCTCGTCGAAGTCGAGCTCCACGCTCTTGCTGCGGCCGAGCATCGCGTCGATGTGCGTGCGCTCTTCCTGGTCGAAGCCCGATGACGCCATGCGCTTCTGGATGACGTTCGACTTCCGCCGCGGCGGCTGGATGAGCGGCCTGGGCCCCACCGGCGGCAGGTGACTCGACGACGCGCCCCCCACCCGCGGGAGGTCCTGCATGCTCGTCGAGGTCTTCTCGTCGGCCCACGGGTTGGTCGCGGGCATGGTGCCAGGCAGCGTGCGCGGCTTGTTGCCACCCACCGGCGCCAGCTCGAAGGCCGAATCCGACGTGCCCCGGGGCGCCGCACGAGGCATCTGCGGCGGCTTCGCCACGGGCGGTCCCGGCTTCTGCACTGGCTTGGGTTTGCCGTCGCCCCCGGACATAAACAGGTGAGTCTATTCGGGAGCTGGGGAAGATCCCCACCTCAGGTGGGAGTACTTAAGTTGGGCCCAATAAGCCTTCAGGGGCCTCGACGAAGACTTCGCCGTGTGCCAAGTCGCGCTCATTACCGCTGTCCAACACACAGGAGCCCGCCATGACCACCCCTCTTCGTGACTTCCTCGAGATCCCCTACGAGCAGCTGGAGGAGATGAACCTCCAGGTGAAGCAGGCCCGCATCAACCGCGAGCCGGCCGACAAGCTCAAGGAAGCGCGGATGAAGTACCTCCAGGACGAGAAGCGCATCAAGGCGGTCACGGTGTGCTTCACCGACCTCGAAGGCCGGCTCCACATGCTGGACTACGACAAGAAGTACCTCCTCAAGAGCCAGGACAACCTGACGTTCGACGGCTCGTCGGTGCGCGGGTTCTCGGCGCAGCACGAGTCGGACCTCCGGTTGAACATCGACTGGGCGGCGTTCTACTGGCTGCCGGCCGACGTGTTCGGCCCCGGCAAGGTGCTGGTGTTCTCCGAGGTGCTCGGCCGTGACGGCCAGCCCTACGCGTCGGACCTGCGCTCGAAGCTCAAGCAGTACAGCGACCAGATCTTCGCCAAGGACCAGCTGATCTGCCACATCGCCCCGGAGATCGAGGGCTTCCTCTTCAAGGGCCGCGACGCCGAGCGCCACTACAACGAGAACGGCAAGTTCGAGTACGTGAGCATCGGCGGGTATTACCACTCGCTCCCCGGCGACAAGCTGCGCACGTTCATCGACGCCGCCGCCGAAGTGCAGCGCGCGATGGGCTTCGGCAACGAGAAGGACCACCCCGAGGTGGCCCCCTCGCAGTTCGAGATGAACTTCAGCTACTCCGACGCGCTGATCACCGCCGACCAGGTGCAGCTCTACAAGCTGCTGTGCCGCCAGGTCGCGGCGAACCTCGACTGCACCGCGTCGTTCCTGCCCAAGCCGGCCATCGGGGTGAACGGCAACGGCATGCACACCAACATGTCGTTCAACAAGGCCGGCAAGAACCTGTACTGGGAGGCGAAGGGCCAGGACGGCCTCTCGAAGTCGGGCTGGGACGCGATCGACCGCATCCTCACCAACGCCGACGACCTGTGCCTCATCTTGAACCCCTCGGTGAACGCGTACCGCCGGCTCGACCCGCACTTCGAGGCGCCCAACCAGATCAAGGCCTCGGCCAACAACCGCGGCGCGATGGTGCGCATCCCCACCGGGAACGAGAAGTCGGCCCGCATCGAGGTGCGCAGCGTGGCGCCCGACGCGAACCCGTACCTGGTGTTCTACTCGCTGATGCGCACCGCCCTCGAAGGCCCGGGCTCGGACCCCGCGGCGGACGAGTCGAAGCGCAGCCGCACCCGCTTCCTGCCGGACAACATCTACGACGGGATCCGCCTCTTCAAGGGCAGCAAGTACATGGCGGAGATCCTCGGGGAGACCGTGGTCGGGAAGTACGCCGAGGTGAAGCAGTCCCAGGCGGACCGCTGCAGCAAGGCGCTCGGCACGCTGATCAAGGTGCCGGAGATCCAGTTCCACCACGAGGTGACGAACCAGTACCTGTGGAACCAGTTCTGACTCAGCGCCGGTGCTGAGGTTCTGCGGGGGGCTCGTGGCGACACGGGCCTCCCGTTTCATTTCTCACTTCGAGTCGTGCGGCACGAGCAGCAACGGCCGTCAGGAGACCGCGAGCACCGAGAGCTGACGGGTCTTCCCCGCGAGCTTGAGCTCGACCTCGTCGCCCGCGCGTTTCCCCAGCAGCGCCGCGCCGAGCGGAGACGCCGGGGTCACCACCTGCACCCCGCCCTTCAACTTCGTCCCCCCGCCCTCGGGCGCGAGGAAGAAGTGCACCGTCGCCCCGTCGTCGTCTTCCGCCTCGATGAGCGCGCCGGACCGCGCCATGACCGCGTCCGCCAGGCTCATCGCCCCCAGCGCCGCCAGCCCGGCCTTCAACGCCTCGATGCGCATCGACTGGCCGCGGGCGAGGTAGCTCTGCTCGAGGGCGCGGGTGTCCTTGTCGTTCTCGGGCTTCGCCTGTTCGTGCGTCGCGCCCTCGCGCGCCGCGGCGTGCGCGTCTTCGAGCGTGGAGAGCGTCGCCTCGAGGATATCCGTGAGTTCGGCCTTGAGCGCCTTCTTCGAGTGCTTCACCCCGCCGCGTGTAGCACCGCTCGAAGGTGAAGAACTCCGGGGTCCTCAGCTGCTACTCCGCACCCATGGATCGTGACGCATGGCGTGACGCAGGACAGGCGCACCTCTCGAAGGGTCACCTCCGGCGCGCGCTGGGGGCGTTCCGGCGGGCGCTCGAGGTCGACCAGCGCGGCGAGCGGAGCTTCGAACTGCACCAGCTCATCGACGTCGCCACCCAGGTGCTCTCGCAACGGCAGCTCTACTTCCTCCACCCGTCAGACGAGACGGTCCGCAGCCGCTGGCTCGAGGCGGGCGCGCCGGTGCTGGCGGCTCCCGACTTCGACGCCCTCGCCGCCGACGCCCGCGCGCACGGCCAGGCCGAGCTGGCGACGGTGTTCGAGACGAAGGTGCTCCGCGCCGACCTCTCGGGGCAGTCCATCAGCCGCTCCGACGAGTCCGCTCGCGATGGGCAGTTGTTCCTCTACGAGCAGCTGCTGCAGCGCGCCGAACCGGCCTGAAGACGGGCTGCTCGAGGGCTTCGTGCGCGCCACGCGCCTCGAGCACCTGTACTAAGTTCCCCCCATGACGGTCGACGCGGACAACTGGGGCAAGTGCAACGTCTGCAAGAAGCCGATCCCCTTCGGGGGGCCGTACGTGAAGTGCACCGTCTCCACCTGCAACCGCAAGCGGCTCCAGCTCCTGTTCTGCAGTCACGGCTGCTGGGACGCGCACCTCCCCGACTTCAACCACCGTGACCCCAGCTACACCGAGCACCTCGCGCCCTCGAAACCCTGACCTTCAGACCTCGGCCCCCACGACGCACGACTACTTCGCGGTCATGGCCAACTTCCGGCTGCGCGGGTGGCGGATGTCCTGACCCTTCACCATGTAGACCACCATCTCGGCGATGTTCATCGCGTGGTCGCCGATGCGCTCCAGCGCCTTGCCTACGAACATCAACCCCGTCGCGCGACGGATGTACTTCGAGTCCTCCATCATCAGCGCGAGCAGGTCGTTGAACATCTTGAGGAAGAGCGCATCGATCATCTCGTCGCCCTTGAGCACTTCCTGCGCGCGGTCGGGGTCGGCGGCCACGAAGCACGCCAGCGCCGCGCCGAGCTGCTGCTGGGCCAGCTCCGCCAGGCGGGTGACGTCCTGGTACGAGCTCATCGGCGGCGCGTCGATCAGGTCGTGGGCCCGCTCGGAGATGTTGACCGCCAGGTCCCCGCAGCGCTCGAGGTCGGTGACGATCTTCAGCGCGGTGGTGATCAGCCGCAGGTCGCTCGCCGCCGGCTGCCGCAACGCGAGGATCTTCCGGCACAGCTCGTCGATGTCCACCTCGAGCCGGTTCACCTCCTGGTCGCCCTTGAGCACGATCTCCGCGGTGGTGGGGTCGCGATCGGACAGGGCCTTCACGCTCAGCTCGATCAACGACTGCACCTTCGCGGCCATGGTCAGCAGCAGCCGGCGCACCATCTCCAGGTCCTGCTCGAAGGTCTTGTCGGTATGCGAAGGCATGCGGGCTACCCGAACTTTCCGGTGACGTAGTCTTCCGTCTTCTTCTTCGACGGGTTGGTGAACATCGTGGCAGTCGGCCCGACTTCGACAAGCTCGCCCATGTAGAAGAACGCGGTGGTGTCCGACACCCGCGCGGCCTGCTGCATGTTGTGGGTGACGATGACGATGGTGAACTTCGACTTCAGCTCGTGGATCAGCTCTTCGATCTTCGCGGTGGAGATGGGGTCGAGGGCGCTCGCCGGCTCGTCCATCAGCACCACGTCGGGCTCTACCGCGAGCGCGCGCGCGATGCACAGCCGCTGCTGCTGGCCGCCCGAGAGCCCCATCGCCGAGTCCTCGAGGCGGTCCTTCACTTCGTCCCACAGCGCGGCCTGGTGCAGGCTCGCCTCGACCCGCCGCTGCAGCTCGGCCTTGTCCTTCAGGCCCACGATGCGCAGCCCGTACGCGACGTTCTCGAAGATCGACTTGGGGAAGGGGTTCGACTTCTGGAACACCATGCCCACGCGGCGTCGGAGCTCCACCACGTCGACCGATCGCTCGTGGATGTCCTGCCCGTCGAGCAGCACCTGGCCGCTGTGGGTCGCGCCGGCGATGAGGTCGTTCATGCGGTTGAGGCTGCGCAGGAAGGTCGACTTCCCGCAGCCCGAGGGACCGATGAGCGCCAGCACCTGCCGCTCGGCGATGTCGAGGTCGAGGTTCGTCACGGCCGTCTTCGCGCCGTAGCGGATCGAGAGACCCCGGGCCTGGATCTTCGAAGAGGGGGCAGCATCGAGCATCTCAGTGTCCTCCGGCAGCGCGGCTGCGGGTGCGCCCGCGGATCACGATCGCCACGAAGTTGAGCGCGAAGGTGAGCAGCAGCAGCACCAGCACCGTGCTGTACAGAATCGGCCGGGTGGCCTCGACGTCCGGTGACTGCGTGGCCAACACATACGTGTGGTACCCGAGGTGCATGAACTGCGAGGTCGCGGTCGTCGGCAGGTCGGGCAGGTAGTACGCCGCGCCGGTCAGCAGAATCGGAGCGACCTCTCCGGCCCCGCGCGAGATGGCGAGGATCGCCCCGGTGAGAATGCCCGGGAGCGCGCCCGGCAACACGATGCGCCCCAGCGTTTGCAGCTTCGTCGCCCCCAACGCCAGGCTCGCGCTGCGCAGGTCGAGGGGCACGGCGCGCAAGGCCTCCTCGGTGGCGACGATCACCACCGGCAAGGTCAGCACCGCCAGCGTCAACGAGGCCCACAACAACCCCGGCTGGCCGAAGCGCAGATCGCCACCGAGCACCCGGTCCATGCGCTCGCCGACGAAGTGCACGAAGAACCCCAGGCCGAAGAGGCCGAACACCACCGACGGCACCCCTGCGAGGTTCTGCACCGCGGCCCTGATCAACCCCGGCAGCCGCGAGCCGACCGGTGCGTACTCGTGGAGGTAGATCGCCGTGCACACCCCGATGGGCATCACCGCCACGGTCATCAGCAACGTCAGCACCGCGGTGCCGTAGATCGCCGGAAAGATGCCGCCCTCGGTCATGCCCTCGCGCGGGGCCGCGCTGATGAACTCCCACGACAGCTTGCCGAGGCCACCACGGAGCGCGTCGACGAGAATGGTCAACAGCACCGCGAGGATCAGCAGCACCGCCAACCCGGTGAGGCTGGTGAAGAGCCGCGAGAGAAAGCGCCGGAGCGCCGGCGACTTGCGGGCGGGCACGCTCATGACTTGCCCCCCAGCCGCAGCACCGTGCGGCGCACCCACGCACCGGCCACCAGGTTGAGCACTGCGGTGATCACGAACAACTGCACGCCGATGAAGAAGAGCGTCGAGTAGTGCGCGCTGCCGAACACCACCTCGCCCATCTCCGCGGCGATGGTGGCCGACATGGTGCGCGTGGAGTCGGTGAGCGACGCCGACACGATGGCCGCGTTGCCCGACGCCATGAGCACGATCATCGTCTCGCCGATGGCCCGGCCGAAGGCGAGCACGCACGCCGCAAGCACGCCCGGCGCGGCCGCGGGGAGCACCACCCGCCACGTCGTCTCCCAGCGCGTCGCGCCCAGCGCCAGCGACGCCTCGCGGAACGAGCGCGGCACCGCGGTGAACGCGTCCTCCGCCACGGTGAACACCACCGGCACGATGGCGATGGCCATGCCCAGCCCCGCCACCAGCGCGCTGAGCCGGTACTGCAGGCCGAAGGTGTCCTGCGTCCAGCTGGCGATGACCATCAGCGCGAAGAAGCCGAGCACCACCGAGGGGATGCCGGCGAGCAGCTCGATCACCGGCTTGATGATCTCCTTCGCGCGGCGCGGGGCGAACTCCGAGGCAAAGATGGCCGCCGCGAGCCCGAGAGGAATCGCCACCAGCATCGCCACCACGGTGACCTTCAACGTCCCCAGCAGCAGGGGAATCATCGACACCTTGGGCACGTTCGACACCGGCTGCCACATGAAGCCCGGCGGCTTTCCCTCGCGCAGCACCTGCGGGAGGAACAGCTTGCCGAGCCCCGCTTCCTTGATCTGTTCCGCGTCGAGGAAGAGCGGCAGCGCCTCCCGCCCGACGAAGATGACGATCAAGATCAACGCCGCGATGCCCGAGAGCCCCACCAGGGTGATGATCACCTCCGCCGCCTTCTCACGCAGGTGCCGCCCGCGCGCCCCGGGAGAGGCCAGCGAGTGGGGCGCGAGGTGCGTCGGCGCAGACAAGGGCAGGCTCCGCATGGGTCACCGTCACTTCAGCGGGAAGTAGCCGACCTTGCTGACGAGCGCCTGATCCTCGGGGCCCAGGCAGAAGTCGATGAAGGCCTTCGTCTCGCCGGTGGGCGCCGCGCGCAGGTAGAAGAACAGGCTGCGCGACAGCGGGTACTTGCCGCTCTTCACGTTGGCCTCGGTGGGCGCGATGTCTTCGGCGCCGACCTTGATCTTCAGCTCCTTGACGCCCTTGCCGAACGCCGCGCCGCCGTAGCCGATGCCGTTCTTCTCCTTCGCCACCGCGTTCACCACCGCCGCCGTGCCGGGCAACGTCTGCGCGGTCGCCGCGTAGTCACCGCCGCCGAGCAGGTCGTCCTTCACGAACACGTACGTCCCCGAGGAGTTCTCGCGGGAATACAGCGCGATGGGTGCATCGGCGCCGCCGACCTCTTTCCAGTTGGTGATGTCGCCCATGTAGATCTTCTTGAGCTGCTCGGCGGTGAGCGCGTTGAGCGGGTTCTTCTCGTTCACGTAGAAGGTGACCCCGTCCCTGGCGACCGCGATCTCCGTGGCCGGCGACTGGGTCTTCGCCTTGAGCTTGTCGTTCTCCGCCGGCTTGATCGGCCGGCTCGAGGTGGCGATGTCGGTGGTGCCGTTGATCAGCGCCGAGAGGCCGGTGCCCGAGCCGCCGCCGGTGACCTGCAGCTTCACCGCGGGGCTCGTCTTCATGAACGCCTCGGCCCAGCGCTGCGCGAGGATGACCAGGGTGTCCGAGCCCTTGAGGGTGACCGTGCCGGCGAAGGCCAGCGAGGGCAGCAGGACGAAGAGGGAAAGCAGCGTGCGCTTCATGGGTGCTCCTTTCGGGCGATGAGGCCCGCGGCTCAGCCCGCTGCTGCAAACATCGCTCTCGGGGGCTGGCCGTCTCCTAGCTGGCGACATCGACGACCTGCGCTCACTTGCGTGACGAAGAGGCCAACTTGGTGTCACAGGACCGTGGCCGCCGGTGCAGCCGTTGCGCGTGCGTACGCAACAGACCGTGATGTCCCGAGCGGGGACTGCAGTACGGACGGGGTAAGACGCAAGGGCTCGGGAGTGCGTCATTACTCACCCATGCTCTTTATTCACACCTTGCGGGCGCTTACGCGGGCAGTTGATGCTTCTCCTCGTTGGACCACCAGAGGGGAACGCAACGCATGATGGGTTTCAATTCGTTGAGGATGGCAGTGGTTTCACTCGCGTTTGCCGGGGTCGCCACCGCGCAGACGGCAGCTGAAGTTCAAATCTGGGACACGACCTGGGCGCAGTACCAGGCGTTGGAAGCGATCCCGCTCCCACAGCGCGGGGTCGTGGTCGCATCGCAGGACCTGACGGTCATCATCAACGCCGACGTCAAGGACGTGTTCGACATCTACTCCAACGTCAACAACGCGCTGGGGCTGCACCCGTTCCTCGCCAGCCTCTCGCCGATTCGCCACACCCGGAACCGCCTCGACTTCATCGCCTACGAGAACATTCCGCTCCCCGACGGGACGATCTACCCGGGCGTGACCGTCGCCCAGCAGCGCTTCCACCGCTCCCGCAACTTCTACGACGCGGACACCTACGACGTCCCCGGCATCGTCACCCACCAGCACATCACCTTCACCCGCCTCGCGAAGAACCAGACGCAGGTCGTCGAGCACCTCACCTTCGAGGCGCCCGCGATCTACATCGAGCTCGCCGTGCAGGGCGGCGTGTACGCGCACTACTTCGTCCAACAGGGGCTCAAGGCGAAGATCGAAGCGGGCCTCCTCAAGCCGGTTCGTTTCCCCCGCTGGCTCCCCGCCGCCGGCGATGACGATGGTGACGACGACGAAGGTTGCGACGACTGAGGGTCGAATGGTACCCGGCTCTCCATGAGTGAGAGCCGGGTGGTGTTCAAGCATTGCGCCGAAGCGCTTCTTCGGAGCCTCCAGTCCCGCATGACGCCGCAGCTGGCGGCGAAGCTGGAGAAGCTCGGGTTGAAGCCCACCGGGGAGCTCCCGCCCGGGTTTGAGTATGACCGTTGGCAGGAAATTCTGGCGGTTGCGGGCGAGGAGCTCATGCCCGGCAAGCCCCAGCTCGCACACCACGAGCTGGGCGAGCGGTTGACCGACGCCTACCTCGAGAACTTCATGGGTCGCGCCCTCAAGCCGGTCATCAAGTTGATCGGCCTGCGCCGCGCGCTGGGCCGCATGCGGCAGAACTTCCGGGTCGCCAACAACTACAGCGAGGCCGAGGCGACCGAGGTCGCGCCGGGCCACGTTCGCCTCCGGGTGAACGAGACCGGGCTGATGGCGTGGTTCTACCGGGGCATCCTCGATCGCGGCCTGCGCATCTGCGACCCGAAGAACCTCCAGGTCGAGATCGCCAGCGAAGACAGCACCGGCGTGGTGTTCGCCATTCGCTGGGACGTGTGAGTCAGACGGTCCAGGTCATCTCGACGGTGAAGGAGTCTGCCTTCATCTCGGCGACCTGGACCACGGGCTTCACCTTCACCAACCGCAGGGTCGCATCGACCGCGCCCGCGGTGAACCACGGTACGCCCTGCTCGCCGAAGAGCGTCACCGTGTAGTGCCGCTCGCCCACCTTCTTCACCACCGGCACCTTCACCGGGCCCTCGATGCCGCTGCTGAAGAACCGGGGCAGCCGCAGGCACAGGGTGTCGGCCGAGAGGAACGGCATCGCCGCGTTGAGCACCTTGCCAATCAACGTCTCGAAGTAGCCGTTGACCATGCGCGTCCCGAGCTCGAACTCGGCCGCGGCCGGAGTGAGGTTGGGGTAGTACTCGCGACCCGCCACCTGCAGCGCGTTGCGCCACACCTCGACGGAGTACGAGGGCTCCATGCGCTTCACGTCAAAACCGATTTCGCGCAGCTTGCCCGCCACGACCTCGTCGACCTTCAGCGCCCGGATGAACATTCCTTCGAAAGAACTCGATGCGATCCGAACCATGGGCGCGGGCTCCTAGCACCCCGCCCAGAGGGGTGGGTGATTCCTGACACAAGCGCCCGGCGCAGCAACTCCTCCTTATGCGGCGGCAGCCCGGGCGTAGCCGCCTCGCCCGGCGCAGAGATTGCGCGCGCGAAGACCGGACGCGCCGTGATTCTCTGCGTCGATGCGGTGGTCCCGGGCGCTGATCATCTTGCTGCTGCTGAGCATCGGGTGCGGCCCGCCGCCGACGCCGCTGCCTCCCGCGCACCGGGCGAACGAGGCGCTGCGGAACTGCGCGCTGCTCACCGGAGCGGTGGGTTCCGTGGCGGCGACGGTGGAGCGGCTCAACGCCCTGCCCGCTCCGGTCGATGGTCCGTGCTTCGTGGCGAGCCTGCCCCGACCGCTCTCGCTGGTGGCGACCACTGGCGTGGCCAGCGCACAGCCGGCGGTCAGCCGCGCGAGCCCGCGCATCTTCTTCCTGCTGCCGGGTCTGGTGGCGAGCGTCGTGCCCGAGGGTGATGGCTCGAAGCTGCTCGAGCTCGGTGAGTGGGTGACGACGACGCGCACGCTCAAGGGGGAGATCGCCTTGCCGGTGACCGCGCCGCTCACCGCCGATGCGCCGTACCAACATGTGCTCTACGGCATGCCCGCGACGTCGACCACCTGCGGCCTGTGTCATCGCACCGAGGCGCCGCACGACACCATCGCCGGCGCGTACGTCTCGGTCGCCTTCCAGCCCCAGCGCGGAACCACCGTGCCCGCCTCGGAGCTGTCCGCCGCCCACGAGGCCTGCGTCACCGCCCACGACGAAGCGGGCCGCTGCGCGATGTTCCACGCGCTCTTCGACTTCGGCGTGGTGAAGGACGGCGCCTTCGCGCGCGAGGTCGAGACCTTCGTGCAGTAGCCGCGGTCACTGGCCGCGCAGCATCGACACCACCCAGCCCACGTGACGCCCCTGGGCCGTCGAGAGCCCGTGGTCGCGCACCGTGTCGCTGTGGAGCACCTGGCGGTGCGCTTCGAGGTTGGTGTGAAACACGGAGTTGGGGATGACGGTGCCGTTGGGCATCACCTGGCGGCCGACGATGCGCATGCGCGAGAGCACCTCGAGCGAGGCCAGCCGCAGCAGCTCGTAGCGCTCGGCCTGTCGCCCCTTCTGCACCGACACCGCGACGATGAGCTTCCCGAAGGTCGGGTCTTTGTTCACCAGCACGTCGCCCGCCTCGAAGCCCACGTCGAAGCGCACGTTGACCTCGACCAGCCCCTTGACGCCCGCCGCGCCGAGCGCCTCCAGCACCTCGGCTGACGTCGGCACCTCGAGCACGTCGAAGGTGCCGGCGTTGGGAAGAAAGAGACCCTTCTGCCCATCGCGCGGGTCCTTCAGGTCGCCGCGCCACGACTCGGCGTTGATGCGGAACTCGCGCGCCACGTGCGTGGCCACCACGTCCTCCTGCGCGAAGGGAATGGGGCGGCCGCTGGCGATGAGAAACTGGAGCGCCGGCAGGTCGAGCGGCGAGAGCGAGCCATCAGGTTGACGCATGTGGTGCGTTTTTTCGGTGACGGGGTGCTCGATCTGAATGTGGGTGTTCATCTCGAGCAGGTAGAACTTCCCGTCCTTGAACATCAGCTCCACGGTGCACGCGCCCACGTAGCCGCAGTCGTCGGCGATGCGGGTGGCGATGGCGCAGATGCGCTCGGTGAGTGCGGGCTCGTTGCGCAGCAGCGCCGGGGGGGCCTCTTCTTGAATCTTCTGGCTGGCGCGCTGCTCGGTGCAGTCGCGCATGCCGAAGTGGCGCGTGTTGCCGAAGCGGTCGCGCAGCACCTGCACCTCGAGGTGAATCGTCTCGGGGATGTTCTGCTCGAACATCACGCCCGCGTCCCACCCGTTGGCCTTGATTTCACCCAGCACGCGCTGCACCGCGGCCGGCACGCCCGCGGGCTCGGCGATGACGGCCTGGCCGCGCCCGCCGCCGCCGTTGGCCGCCTTGAGTCGCCCCGGGAAGGTGAAGTGGCCCGCCGCGTGGCCCGCCGCGATGGCGGCGATGATGGCCTCGGCTTCGGTCTCTTGCAGCACGATGCCCGGCGTCACGGCCGCGGGGTCGATGGCCTGCGCCAGCTGGCGGAACTTGCGCTTGTCGCCGGCGCGCTCGACCACGTCCTGCATGGGGCCGATGAAGACGATGCCCGCCTCGCGGAAGAGCTGAATCGCGGCGCTGTTCTCGGCCAGCGGCCCGTAGCCCGGGTAGAGCGCCGAGCGCGCCAGCTCCGCCTGCGCGCGGGAACCGAAGCGCGCGGCGTAGGCGGCGTGCACCTGGTCGGCGATCTGCCGCGCGTTGGCGTAGCTCTCGCGGAAGCTGCCCTTGAGCCCGATGGCGAAGCCACCCGAGGCCTTCGCCAGGCGCACCTGGAGCGACGTCGCGTCGTCCTGCTCGCTGAAGAGCACCACCGGAATGGCGCCGAAGGTCACCGCTTCGCGCACCGCACGCACGCCCATCTCGCCCTTGTCGGCGACGATGATGTACGCGAGGTCGCCGCCGCCCACGGTGGTCGCGGGCAGGCGCGACAAGTCGTAGGTCGCCAGCTCGAGCACGTCGGCCACGCGCGGGGTGTTGGCCATCAGCGACGCCGCCTCACGCGCCAGGCGTTGGCGCAGGACCTTCGCCAGCCGGGGGTGGCGGTGCAGCGCGACCAGCAGGTTCAGCGCGTCTTCGCCGAAGCCGTCGTCGACCTCGAGCACCTCACCGAACTCCACCAGCGAGCGCTGGGTGATCAGCTCGTCCCACCGCGCCTCGTCTGAGATGACGGTGCGCGCCACCTGCACCCGCGCCCACAGCCCCAGCAGGCGGGCCGGCGCCTCGGGGTGCTTGCGCGCCAACGGCGGTTCCCACCCGAAGTGGCGCAGCCAGGTCTCACCGTTGGCGATGAGGAATCGCAGCGCGACGAGGCGATGCCCGAGACGGCCGAGCGGCAGCGAGCGGAGCTGCTCGAGCCACGCATCGGTGGCCAGCGCGGCGAAGACGGCGTTGCAGCCCAGGCCGAGCCCGGGGGGGCCGACGCAGGCTTGCACGGCGGCGAGGAGAGCGTCGTTCGGGGGAACCGTCGGTTGCGTACGCACGGCGCGCTCGTAGAGAGACTGGAGCGCTTCCTCAAGTGTTCATGCGTCAGATCGTGCAGGTGCGTGGCCCGTGACGCAGGGGTGCGCAACGCGGGTGGCAGACCTCCCACCAGCTGTGAACTTCACTCGCCTCGTTGGTTCATTCAGCCTGCTGCGCGTGCCGCCGCGAGAATCGACTCGAGCTTCTCCACCAGGTTCTCGCCGCGGTCGAAGCCGCGCTCCCCAATGAGCCGGAGGTTCGAGCGAACGGCGTCGAGGTCGAGGCTCGTATTCACCAGGACGAGGTTGATCGCTCACTCATGGCCAGGACTTTCATCGCGAGCAACTCCTCCGCGCGAGCGACGGGAATTTCTCCGGCCGTGGCGACCACGACGGGCTGCGCTCGCTCGACAATCTCGTGCTCGATGCCACAGGTCGCGGCGATGAGGTCGACGATGAGGCCGCCGGGCGCGGCGAGGCGAGCGGTGGACGGTCGAAGGCGGGCCTCTTGTTCCACCAGCGCCACGGTCCGATAGCCGACGGCGCACAGGTCGAAGACGAGCGTCTCCATTTCGCGACCATTCGACACCATCACCACGCCAGGCCGCCGACGACGGCGAATCGTCTTCCCGCAGCTCGAAGGGCGTCGGCGATCGAACGCAACCCGACGAAGATCGATTCGCTAGTCACGCTTGTCCAACCAGCGGCGGAGCTCGTCGTCGATCTCGACCTCCGACGCGGTGGGTCGTCGAGCGCGGAGCCCGGCGCGACGCAGCTCGATCCCGACACTCATCAACTCGACCGCCTGAACGAGTTTCTCCGAGGGCGAGGTGCGCCGGGCGCGTTCGAGGTCGTCGCGGCGAAGCGGGTCCACGACTGAAAAGTAGACCCGCTCCTCTGGGTGAGCAAGGGCACAGACCCATGGGCGCAGTGTGGTCAGCGGCCGACCTTGCCTCGAACGCTCTCGAGCAGCTTGGCGGGGTCGAAGCCCACGCCGTCCTTGAAGACGAGCTCCACGTTCTCGAGGTCGGTGATCTTCTTCGTCGGATCGCCGCGCAGGACCACCAGGTCCGCCTGCTTTCCCACCGCGATGGCCAGGAGAAGCACGCCACCCGCGCGCTCTCGCCGAGGAACTCGGCGCCGTTCTTCGTGGCGATGCGGATCGCCTCGAGCGGGGTGAAGCCTCCCTCGACCAGCAGCTCGATCGCCCGGTGATCGCCCAGCCCCGCGAGGACATCGCCCGAGCCGGTGGGATCCGATCCGCACAACAGCGTCCCTCCGGCCACGAAGGCGCGCTCCAATTCCATCTCCTTCTTCACCGCGGGACGCAGCACCTCCCGCACTTCCTTCCGCACGCCACCCAGGGCCACCTTGTTGCTCAGCGCGAGTTCCTTCGCCTCGGGGGCGAGCACCCGCGCCGGCGACTCTTCCAGGTACGACGCCTCGAACACGGCCAGCGTGGAGGTCACCGCTACGTGGTGGTCTGGTGGCGGGGGGTTGCAGGGCGGCTGCCAGAGGGTTGTGAGATTTCGCGCGGTGGTACGAATCACC
>JBBRUE010000007.1:0-28105 GCA_038248085.1 Myxococcales bacterium
AGCATTCTCCTCATCGATCTCATCTCCCTGGTCCTCGCGACCGCTGGAAGGAACGAACCCTCATGGCCACCGAACCCACCGTGCCTCCGAAGAAGACCAAGAAGACCACGCCCGCCCCGGCTGCCGCGGGCAGTGGCGTCGCTCCGTTCCTCGGCGCGCTCAAGGCCGCGGCGGGCGGCGACTACCTGGTGCGCATCGAGGGCAAGGGCCTCGCGGGCGAGCAGAAGGAACTCGCTGGCCTCGTCAACGCGCTGCTCGACCGCGTCGGCGCGGAGCAGAAGCTGGGTATCGCGCGCCGCGACGAGATGCGACACCTCCTCGAGTCGGCCCAGACCGCCCTCTCGGCGCTGGTCACCCACGGCGATCTCACCACCTTCCAGTGGACCCCCATCGACGACCCGGTCGTCGACCCGCTCCTCGACGGCTTCTCGAAGGTGATCGACACGCTGCGTACCTTCGTGCGCGAAATCAACGAGGCGGCGCTCCGGCTCTCGTCGTCGGCCAACGAGGTGCTCGCCGCGTCGACCCAGCACGAGTCGTCCTCCACCGAGCAGGCGGCCGCGATCCACGAGACGACCGCGACCATGGAAGAGCTCAAGCACGCCTCGGCGCAGATCGCCGAGAACGCCGGCGCCGTCGCCCGCGTGGCCGAAGAGACGCTCAACTCTGCGCGCTCGGGCCGCGGGGCCATCGGGGAGTTCATCGAGGCGATGCAGCAGATCCGCGCCGATGGCATCGCCGTCTCGGAGTCGATCACCAAGCTGCTCCGCCGCGTCGAGCGCATCGGCACCGTGGTCGAGGTGATCGACGAGATCGCCGACCGCTCCGATCTCCTCGCGCTCAACGCCGCCCTCGAGGGTTCCCGCGCCGGTGAAGCGGGCAAGGGCTTCTCGATCGTCGCCGCCGAGATGCGGCGCCTGGCGGAGAACGTGCTCGACTCGACCAAGGAGATCAAAAACCTCATCACCGAGATCCGCGAGGCCACCGCCGCCGCGGCCTCGGCCGCCGATGCCTCGCGCACCGCCACCGAGACCGGCGAACGCCTCGGCTCCGTCGCCGCCAGCGCGGTCGAGGGCATCCTCGCCGGGGTGCAGGAGACCAGCGACGCCGCGCGGGTGATCAACCTCGCCACCCAGCAGCAGCGCACCGCCACCGAGCAGGTCGTGGCCTCGATGGCCGAGATCGAAGACGTGACGCGCCAGACGACGCAGGCCAGCAAGCAGGCCACCTCCGCCGCCGCCGAGCTCACCCAGCTCGCCAGCCGCCTGTCGGATCTCATCAAGCGCTTCAAGGCAGACTGACCCCCGGTGGATACCGAGGCACTCAAGAAGTCCCTCCTCGTGAAGTTCGTGGAGGTGACCCAGGATCGGCTCCAGGCGATCCAGCTCGGGATCCTCGATCTCGAGAAGCCCGAGGCCGATCGCCCGGCCGCCGAGGCGGTCGCGCGCGAGCTGCACACCATGAAGGGCGAGGCCCGCATGCTCGGCCTGGCCGCCATCGGCCAGCTCGCCCACTGCTGCGAGGATCTCCTCAAGGCCGAGCGCGAGAAGAAGGTCGAGACCCGCGCGGCGACCGACCTGCTGCTCCATGCCTGCGACGCGATCTCCGATCTGCTCGACGATCTCGAGGCGGCGAAGGAAGGCTCGGACGCCTCCAACGAGATAGCCGCGAAGCTCTCGGCGACCGCCGGGACGCCGCTGCCCCCCCTCAAGCCCGCCGGGCGGCCTGCCAGCAAGCCCCGCCTGCCGCCACCCGCGCCGATGGCGAGGCCCGCCGATCTCCCCGTGCCGCCGGCCAGCACGCCCACCCCAGCGCCCTCGTCGCCGCGCCCCAGCGCGCCGGGCCCTGTGGCCGGTGCCGAGCGCACCACGCCGATCGATCGCAGCATCCGCGTCAACGTCGAGATCCTCGACGCGCTGGGCCTGCTCGCCGGCGACCTCCTCGTCGAGAGCGCCCGCGCCGGCCTCCGCGGCGACGACATCCAGGGGCTGTTCGCGCGCTTCTCGCGCCTGGGTGATCACCTGCTCAGGCTGTCCGAGTCGCAGAAGCTCGACGTGGCGGCCCGCGAGCAGGCGGCGCGCCTCGAGAACGATCTCCACCTGTTGCGCGACGACGCTTTCCGCTTCGTGCGGGTGCACGCCGACGGCTCCAACACGCTCCACGGCAACCTGACCCAGCTGGCCGATCACGTGGCCGAGGCCCGCCTCATTCCCCTCGCCTCGGTGTTCGAGGCGTTCCCGCGCGCGGCCCGCGAGCTGGCGCACGCGCAGAACAAGCACATCGACATGGTGGTCGAGAACACCAGCGCCGGCGTCGATCGCAGCCTGGTGGCCGACCTGCGCGACGCGCTGGTGCACCTCATGCGCAACGCCATCGATCACGGCATCGAGGGCCCCGACACCCGCAGCACCCTGGGCAAGCCCGAGACCGGCAAGGTGACGCTCCGCGCGCGGGTGGACGGCGACATGTTGCACGTCGACGTCGAAGACGACGGCCGCGGCATCGACCCCGATCGCCTGCGCCAGGCCGCGGTGCACAAGCGCATCCTCACCGAGACCCAGGCCGCGTCGCTCTCCGAGCGCGAGGCGATGGAGCTCATCTTTCGCGCCGGCTTCACCACCAAGGAAGAGGTCAGCGAGACCTCCGGCCGCGGCGTGGGCATGGACGTGGTGAAGAAGAAGGTCGAGGGGCTGGGGGGCTCGGTCTCCGTCTCCAGCCGCATCGGCCGCAGCACCACGGTCTCGCTGCGCCTCCCTCAATCGCTGGCCTTGATGCGGGTGCTCCTCATCCGCATGGGCGACGACGTCTACGGCATGCCCGCCGCCGACGTCGAAGCGGTGGCCCGGTTCCGCCCGGAAGATCGCCTCGAGATCATGGGCTCGCTGGCCGTGATGCACCGGGGCCGCCCGGTCACGATGGTGGCCCTGGGCCCGATGCTCGGGCTCAACGGAGGCCCCCGCTTCGAGCGCCCGCCGTGCGTCATCGTGCGCCACGGTGAAGATCGCGCCGCGCTCGTGGTCGACGGCTTCGTCGACGAGCGCGAGGTCGCGGTCAAGCCGGTGGGCGGTGACTTCATGAAGGGCGCGCCCTTCGTCGCCGGCTCGGCCGCCCTGGAAGACGGCCGCATCGCCGTGCTGCTCCACGTTCCCGACATCATGACCGAGGTCCGCAAGTTGGCCCGGCCGGTGACCGAGGGCTCGGCCACGCGCCGGCTCAAGGTGCTGCTGGTCGACGACTCGCCCATCGCCCGCGCGACCGAGAGCGCGCTGGTGCGGGCGCTCGGGCACACCGTCGAGGAGGCCCAGGACGGCGAGGACGGCTGGAGCCAGCTCCAGGCCACCGCGTTCGACCTCATCCTCACCGACGTGCAGATGCCCCGGCTCGACGGCTTCAGCCTCACCAGGCGCATCAAGCAATCAGCCGAGCTCTCGAAGATCCCGGTGGTCATCCTCTCGTCGCTCGCTTCGCCCGAAGACAAGCGCCGCGGTCTCGACGCCGGCGCCGACGCCTACCTCATCAAGGGTGAACTCGGGGTCGAGAGCCTCGCGCTCACCATCGATCGACTCACGTGACCTCGTCCGTCCTCCTCGTCGACACCACCGGCACCGCGGCGAAGCGGCTGCAGGGGGTCTTCGTGAAGGACCTGGCGCTGGTCTGCGAGCCGGTGACTCCCAGCCTCGCGCTGGAGGCGGTGCGCACCCTCGATCCCGCCCTGGTGGTGGTCGAGGTCGTCAGCGCGTCGCCCGACGTGGTGCGGCTGGTGGAGCGCGTCATGTCCGACCTCCCGCGGCCGATCGTGCTGGTGGTGCAGACGCCCGCGGCGCGGCTGGCGGCCTTCTCGCTGCTCGACGCGGGGGCCCTCGAGGTGATCTCGGTCTCGGAGCGCCTCGACGCCGCCGACGTGGCCGACCTGCGCAAGCAGCTGGTGCTCCTCGCGTCGATCCGCGTGGTGCGGCACCCGCGGGGGCGCAAGCGGCGCACCTCGATCGGCTTCGCGGCGGTGCGGCCCGACTACTTCGTGGTGGCCATCGCCGCCTCGCTCGGGGGCCCGAAGGCCCTGGCCGAGGTGCTGGGCGACCTCCCCGCTGACTTCCCCGCGCCGGTGGTGATCTGCCAGCACATCACGCCCGGGTTCTCCGACGATCTCGCCCGGTGGCTGTCGGCCGAGACGGGGCACCGCGTCCAGGAGGCGGTAGACGGGCAACGGCTCCTGAAGTCGGAGTTCTTCATCGCCCCTGCGAACCGCCACCTGCTGGTGCAGCCCAGCGGCGTGGTCCGCCTCGACGACAGCGCCGCCCACGGGGGGTTCAAGCCGTCGTGCGATCTCCTGCTGCGCAGCGTCGCCCAGAGTTTCTCCACCCGGGCCATCGGCGTCGTACTGACCGGCATGGGCCGCGACGGGGCGAAGGGGCTGCTGGAGATCCGCAAGGCGGGCGGCCACACCATCGCGCAGGACCAGGACACCAGCGTCGTCTTCGGCATGCCCGGTGAGTCGGTCGCGCTGGGTGCGGCCGAGCTGGTGTTGCCCCTCGACGCGGTCGGCGCGCAGCTCCTGCGGTGGGTCTCATGAGCGAGGTGCTGAGCATCGAGCGCGGCGCCCTCGATCAGCTCGCGGCCCTGCTGCTGGAGCGCGCCGGGCTCAAGATCACCCCCGACGGGTACTACGGGCTGCGGCTGGCGCTGCAGGCGCGCATGCCCGCCCTGGGCATCACCGACGCGTCCGAATACGTCAGCCGGCTCCGGCAGCGGGCCGGCGAGCACGAGCTGCGGTCGCTCATTCCCCTGGTCACCGTCGGCAAGACCGAGTTCTTCCGCGACACGCGGCAGTTCCTCGCCTTCGAGCACAACGTCTTCCCCTCGGTGCTCGAGCGCGGCCGGCAGGATCTCCGCCAGGTGCGCCTGTGGTCCGCCGGGTGCGCCACCGGCGAGGAGCCGTACTCGCTGTCGATGGTGGCGCTCGAGAAGGGCGGCACGCCAGAGACGGTGGAGGTCTGGGCGACCGATCTCAACCCCGCGGCCACCGAGTCGGCCGCGCGCGCCTTCTTCCCCGCGCGCCGCCTGGTGGGGGTCAGCGAGGAGCGCATCCAGCGGTTCTTCTCGCCGGTCGAAGGCGGGTACCAGCTGGTGCCGGCGGTGCGTTCGCTCATCCGCTTCGAAGGGCACAACCTCGCGGCGCCGGTGTGGCCGCAAGTGTCGGCGCGATCGCTCGACGTCATCTTCTGCCGCAACGTGATCATCTACTTCGACCAACCGACCATCGTCGGGGTGATGGAGCGCTTCTACGAGGCGCTCCGGCCCGGCGGGTGGATGTTCCTGGGCTATTCCGAGAGCCTCTTCAAGATCAGCACCCGCTTCGAGATGGTCGAGGTGGGCGGCACCTTCGCCTACCAGCGGCCGCTCTCGAACCTGCGCCGCACGCCGGCCCCGGTGACCACGGTGGTGCGGCCCTCGGCACCGCCCGCGCCTCCCGCGCCGCAGCGCTCGCCGACCGACGTCGAGTCGGTGTTGCGCAACCTGAAGCGGCAGGAAGCCGCGAGGCCCCGGCCGCCGTCCGGACCGATTCCGCCGCCGGCGCCCTCCGTGCCGCCCGCGCCAGGACGCCCGGTGCCGGTGCGCACGCCGGTCGAGCGGCTGGCCGAGGTCGTCGACGCGATCGAGAAGGGCGACTTCCCCCGGGCGCTGCGCACCGTGCGGCGTCTCGCCGATGACGAGCCGGAAGATCTCGCCGCGCGCCTGACCCTCGGCAACGTGTACGCGCTGATGGGCAACCTCGACGAGGCCCGCGAGGCCTACCAGCTCGCGCTCTCGCGGGAGCCGCTGTGCGTCGAGGCCCGCCTCTACAACGCCCTGGCCGCGATGCAGGTCGGCCAGCTCGACGAGGCGAAGCTCGAGCTCACCCGCGCCCTGTTCCTCGAGCCCACCCTCGCCGTCGGGCACTACCTCCTCGGGCAGGTCAACGAGCGGAAGAAGGACCCCGAGGCCGCGCTGCGCTCGTACCGGAACGCCATCGGCCAACGAAAGCAGCCGCGCCACGAGCTGATCGGCCACTTCCCCGATCTCCCGCGCAGCAACGAGGCCATCGCCCAGGCCGCCCAGTACCGGCTCGCCGCGCTGTCGGAGAGGTAGGTTGCGAGGGGCAGAGACCCGTGGTTAAGAACCTGCCGCCCACCGGTCCATCGGGATTTTCCCGATGCAAGGTGGCTCACGAGAGGTCGTACACACCATGAAGGCTGACATCCACCCCACGTACCCGCCGGCTCGCATCAGCTGCGCGTGCGGCAACATGTTCGAGACCAAGTCGACCCGCGGTTCGTTCTCGGTCGAAGTGTGCTCCAACTGCCACCCGTTCTTCACCGGCAAGTACAAGCTGATGGACACGCAGGGTCGCATCGACCGCTTCAAGAAGAAGTACGACACCAACGCCAAGAAGGGCACGCCCCCGGCGGCTCCCAAGGCGCCCGCAGCGACCTGAAGCACCCTCGGGGTGTTTCACCAGAACCGGTGGGTCCTCTCGAGGACCTGCCGGTTTTTTCATATCTCCGCGACGACGGCGGGGGCGGTCGCCTCGCGGAGCTGGCGCCCGACGCGCCTCCAGACCTCGCCGGAGCGCACCGCCTCGATGAAGGCGCGGGTGACACCGGGCGGCTCGACGTCGAGGAAGGCGTCGGCGGTGGGGGCGAGGTAGCGCAGCGCGCGGTACTCGTCCTGGCGGACCACCTCGAGTTGCCCGTCCTGCATGAGGACGAGGGTGCGCGCGTCGAGCTGCCACTCGCACGGCGCCCCCGACGGGTCGATCGGGCCGACCAGCTCGAGCCGCATGAAGTTCGCGGTGCACATCTCGGCGGCGAGCTCCTGGCCGTCACCCTGCAACCAGTCCCACGCGACGGCGAGCTCGGCCCTCAGCGCGTCGCGTTGCACCCGGCGCTCCTCGGCGCGGAGTCGCTCGGCCTCTTCGCGGTCGAGCACCGCCTGCTTCGCGCGCGCCTCCCGTTCGGCGCGGGCGGTGGGGAGATCGTGGAAGAGGGTGCGGATGTCGTTGGGCAGCGCCATGGCGACCCGGAGCTTCGCCCGGTAGCGCCGGGAGCGCCAAGCGGCTATCAGCCCGCAGGTGAGCAACCCGGAAGCAGGGCCGCGGCAGCCGTACATCGGTGGGCAGGCCGTCGTCGAAGGCGTGATGATGCGCAGCCCGAAGTCCTTCGTGGTCGCGGTGCGGCGGTGGGTCGGCGGCATCGCGGTGCGGGAGCAGGCGTGGAACCAGCTCCTCCCGGGCCTCAAGTTCATGCGCTGGCCGATCTTCCGCGGGGCGCTGGTGCTCGCGGAGTCGCTCCACAACGGCTTCTCGGCGCTCAAGTTCTCCAGTGAGCACGGGCTGCCGCCAGAAGAGGGGGGCACCAAGAAGAGCGTCAGCACCTCGACGCTGCTCGCCTTCGTGCTGGCGACGATCGTCTCCGCGGCCGACGGCGACCCGTCGCCCGGTGGCGCGACGCCCGGCCCGGGCCCGGCGAAGGAGAGTTCCACCGGCGCCGACCTGATGCTCGGGCTGGCCACGGTGATGATGGTGCTGTTCTTCATCGGGCTGCCGCACGCCCTGACGTGGTTGGTGGGCCTGGCGATCGGGCCGTCGTTCGACACCACCCGGTTCTCGTTTCACCTCGTCGACGGCGTGTTCCGCGTGGCGATCCTCGTCGGCTACGTCTGGGTGCTCTCGAAGACGGAAGACGCGGCGAAGCTGTTTCGGTACCACGGGGCCGAACACAAGGCGATCTGGACCTACGAGTCCTACCAGCCGCTGACCGTCGACTCCGCGAGGCCCTTCACCACGCTGCACCCGCGCTGCGGCACGAGCTTCCTCTTCATCGTGGTGGGCGTGGCGGTGCTGCTCCACGTCGCGGTGTTGCCCTTCGTGCCGCGGCTGCACGCCAACGACTTCATCAACCAGCTGCTGATGGTGTTCATCAAGGTGCCGATGGCCTTCCCCATCGCGGGCATCGCGTACGAGCTGCAGCGCTGGAGCGCGAAGGACTCGTGCCCCGCCTTCATCAAGGCGCTGACCAAGCCCGGCATCTGGCTGCAGAACATCACCACCCAGCCGCCGACCGACGCGCAGCAGGAGATCGCGTTGCTCTCGCTCGACCGCGCGCTCGCCCGCGAAGAGGGCAAGCCCCGCTCGGCCGAGGGCGTCACGCTCTACGACACGTTCGAACAGGCCGCCGCGATCAGCTGAAAATTAGACAGCGATCGATCCTCACGTACCGTCTCGATCAGGCCTGTAGCACGGGCCCTCAATCGAACACCGGAGGATGGATGTCGTCATCGATCTCGATCGCGCGGCCCCGCGCGACGCCTGAGCTGTCGGAGCACGTCTACGCACGCAGCAAGGAATACGTCCTCTACAAGGGCGACTCGCTCGCGCTCCTCGACAAGTTCGAGGACCAGACGTTCGACATGATCTTCGCCGACCCGCCGTACTTCCTCTCGAACGGCGGCTACACCTGCTCGGGCGGCAAGCGCGCGCCGGTGAAGAAGGGCGAGTGGGACCAGAGCCACGGCGTGGAGGCGGACCACGCCTTCACCTCCGCGTGGCTCAAGGCCTGCCAGCGGTTGCTCAAGCCCTCGGGCACCATCTGGGTGTCGGGCACGCAGCACGTGATCTTCTCGGTCGGCTTCGCGATGCAGCAGCTCGGCTACAAGCTGCTCAACACCGTCACCTGGTACAAGCCCAACGCGAGCCCACACCTGGCGTGCCGGTACTTCACGCACTCCACCGAGATCCTCGTCTGGGCCTCGCCCAGCGCCGGTAAGGGCAAGCTCCAGCACAAGTTCAACTACCAGGACATGAAGCAGGCCAACGGCGGCAAGCAGATGCGCGACGCGTGGGCCCTGCCGAAGACCGGGGAAGAGGAACTCTCGGACGACGGCGAGGGCAAGCTGTGGACGATGACCACGCCCAAGCAGAGCGAGAAGTCGCACGGCCGTCACCCGACGCAGAAGCCGATCGCCCTGCTCGAGCGCCTGGTCGAAGCGACCACCGACGACGACGCGCTGGTGCTCGACCCGTTCTGCGGCAGCGGCACCACGGGCGTGGCGGCGGTGTCCAAGGGCCGGCGCTTCGTCGGCATCGACATGGACACCACCTACCTCGACCTGACGAAGAAGCGCCTCGACGCCGCGAAGTCCGGGTGAGGGGCCCAAACCCCTCCCGCCTCAGACGGCCGCGTTGAGCTGCTGCGTCCGGCGGGCGATGAACTCGACGAGCGTGCGCACGCCGTACCCGGTGGCGCCCTTGTTGTAATACCCGCGCTCCTTGGGGCTCTGCGAGGGGCCGGCGATGTCGAGGTGGATCCACGGCGTCTCGCCGACGAACTCCTTGAGGAACAGCGCGGCGCTGATCGACCCACCCGGCCTCTCACCGGCGTTCTTCATGTCGGCGATCTCGCTCTTGAGCGCGTCACGCTGGTACTCGCTCAACGGCAGGCGCCAGAGCTCTTCACCGGCCAGGCGCGCCGACTCCGAGACGTCGTAGAAGAGCTGGTCGTCGCCCCCGAAGGCGGCGGCGATGTAGTTGCCCAGCGCGATGATGCAGGCGCCGGTGAGGGTCGCGAGATCGATGATCGCCGCGGGCTTGAGCTCGTTGGCGTAGGCGAGGATGTCGCCGAGCACGAGGCGGCCCTCGGCGTCGGTGTTGGTGATCTCCACCGTCTTGCCCAGGCGCGAGACGAGCACGTCGCCGAGCCGGTACGCGTTGCCCGCGGGCATGTTCTCGCAGGCGCCGAAGAAGGCGTGCACCGGGAAGGGCGGGTGCATGTGGGCGATGACCTTCATCGCGCCGAGCACCGCGGCCGAGCCGGCCATGTCGGTCTTCATGTCGATCATCGCGTCGGACGGCTTGAGCGACAGGCCGCCGGAGTCGAAGGTGACCGCCTTGCCCACGAAGCACACCGGGGCGCGCTTGGCGTGCTCGGGGTCGCGGGGAATGTACGAGAGCTGCACGAGGCGGGGCTCTTCGACGCTGCCGCGGGCGACGCCGAGGAACATGCCCATCTTGAGCTCGGTGATCTTCTTCCGATCGCCGATCGCGATGTTGAGCCCGACGTCCTTGGCCATCGTCTTCGCTTCTTCGGTGAGGATGGTCGGCGTCATGGTGCCGGCGGGCTCGTTGACGAGATCGCGGGCCCAGTTGGTGGCCTCGGCGATCAGCCGCGCGTGGGCGACGACCGCGTCATGCGACTTCTCCTTCTTGACGCCCTCGGGGAGGAAGAGCTGCACCTTGTCCAGCTTCGGCGCGTGCTTCTCGTCCTTGTTCTGGGTCTTCCAGCGATCGTAGCGGTAGCCGCCGAGCACGAAGCCTTCGATGACGGCCTTGATCGCCTGCTCGAGCTCGCGGACCACCGGCAGCTGGACCGCCGCGGTCTTCGCCTTCATCTTGGTCGCCGTCTTGATCGCGCGGCCCGCGGCGAGCCGAAGCGTCTCTGCGGTGAACTTCGCCCGCGAGCCGAGCCCCACGAGGATCACGCGCGTCGCCCCGACCTTGCCGTGGGTCTGGAAGACGAAGGTCTGCTCTGCCTTGCCCTTGAAGCCTTCGGAGGTGGCCGTCTTGAAGAGCAGCCCCTTGGTGCGCTTGTCGACGTTGAGCAGCGCCCTGGGCGGGTGCTTCTTGTCGGTGAGATCGGTATCGAAGACGGCGAACACGAGCACGTCCGCGCGGGCCTTGGCGGCGTCAGCGGCAGCAAACGCAAAATTCATGGGGTACGGCTCCTTCGGGGGGGACCAAAAGCCGCCGAACTGTAGCCAAGCGCCCGAAAGGGGCCACTGGAAAGGACGCCTCGGGTAAGGTCGACGCCGCTGTAGGTCCGCCCTCCTGACGCACCTCACCGCGGTCGAGCGCCTCGCCGCTCACGTCAACGAACTCCCCCCGGAGTTCGCCCGCGCGTTGGGGGAAGACCTCGAATACGCCCGCTTCGGTGCGGCGCTCCCCGAATTGCCGCGCTTCGGCGGTTGGACGATGGGCCTCGACGCCTGGCTGGCGCGCGGGCATCGGCCCCACTTCAGCGAGCTGATGACCGCGCGGGCGCCGGTGCACTTCGGCCTCAAGGCCGCGGAGCTGGTCGCCAACGGAGCGCTCGTCGGCGTCGAGGCCGGCATGGCCTACCTCGCGGGCTACTTCACCCAGCTGTGCGTCTCGCGCTCGCTCGAGCCGTTGATGCAGCAGCTCCTCGGGGGCCAGCAGCAGCAGGGTGAAAAAGAGCAGGCGGCCCGCGCGCGCATCGAGTGGACGCAGTCGTTGTTCTTCATGCAGGACCTCCATGGCAGCTCGCTGGTGGGCACCCCGGCGGTGCGGGGGAAGTTGCAGATCCGCAAGGCGAGCAGCGTCAAGGGCGTGGGCCGCGGTTTCTACGAGCTGATCCGCGTGTCGTCGCACGACGCGTTCGGCGAGGCCCCGTCGAAGGTCGAGGTCGATGGCTGGGTGCGCGGGCTGTACCTGTTCTCGCTCGCGCTGGGGTCGCCGCTGGGGAAGCTCCGGTCGCTCCCGAGCTCGCACCCCTCGGCCAAGGAGCTGTACCGGGGCGAGGGCATCGACGTGTTCGCCGCCGTCGATTCAGGGCTCGAGCACGCGCGCGAGATGCTGACGCTGCTGGGGAGCATGATCCGGCGGAACAGCTGGTCGACGCGGTCGCGCTCGAAGGTCCTCGAGCTGTGCCCCGAGGGCGCGCCGGCGCAGGTGTTCAAGGCCCTCGCGGCCTGAAGCCCTCTCGCCCTGCGGAAGCGGGCAGAACCGAGCGAGCGACTACGGCAGCGCGATGTCCTGCACCACGTCCGTCATCGTCGTGGTGACGGTCGCGTTCGGCATGCCCGGAGCGAACGGGTTGACCACCCAGGTCAACGCATCGGTGATCGGGTTCGCGCCGTTCGCGTTGGTGAACACCCGCAGGTTGATCTGCGAGTTGCCGCGGAACGCGGTGCCCGAATACGTCGCGCGCGAGGTGTTGGTCATCGTGTCGCGGGTGAAGATCACCGGCATCAACACCGCCTGGATGCCCTGGGCGAGTGAGGCCCCGCGGGCCGCGACGATGCCGAACCCGAGGCCGCCCGTCGGCGCCGACATGGCCCCCAGCACGACGTCACCCGAGATGGTCACCGGGCCGAACGCGAAGTCCGCGACGGTCTCTTCATCGGCGACGATCGTCACCGGTTGGAGCGGGTTCGCCAGCAGGTTGAGCGCGATGCCCCCGTTCCCGAAGCCCAGCAGCGAGGGCACCGGCGTCACCCGCCCGGGCATCAGATCGGTGATGACGTACGGGTACTCGGTGTCCATCGGGTTGGTGAGGATCCGGTAGCCGCCCTGGAGTTGCTGGAGCAGCGCCGCCGGGTCGAGCCCGCCGGTGAGGGCCGTCGGGTCGAGAATCGAGATCTGCAGGTTCTGCAGCGGCGGAGGCTTGGGCAGGGTGATGGTGCCGCGCAGCGTGCCGAGCCCCGAGCCCGAGGCGCCCAGGTAGATGCGCACGTTCTCCGGCCCCGCCTTGAACGGATCCGCGAGGTCGAGCGCGATGGTGGTCGTCGCCGACTGGAAGTCGATGAAGGGGATCAGCTGCCCGTCACCGTTTCGATCGGAGATCGCGGTGAGCCGGTGCTGACCTGTGGCCAGGCCGGTGTACGAAAAAGGAATCTCGGTCGGCATCGTCGGGGTGCCGAGGTCCTTGAGGTTGGTGTTGCGGAACAGGCCTGCCTTCTTGTTCACCGCGAAGCCGCCGATCACCACGACTCCGGAGATGGTCCCCGCTGGACCGCCCGCCCGAAGCCACGTGCCCTCTTCGAGATCGCCGTCCTTGCCGTCGACCGACGCGAAGTACTTCACCGTGGTCGTCGCGGTGACGTTCACGGTGAGCGGTGAGGGGCCCGACACGCGGCCGATCGAGCTGGTGCGCGGATCCTCTCCGTTGGTGCTCGCGTAGATCGTCGCGGGGCGATCGGCTTCGAAGGTGATCGTCAGCTCGCCGTTGAACGGACCCGCCGGCGGCCTGGCGCGCACCCCCGGAGGCCCGAGCTCGGCGTTCGGCTCGACCTCGAGCGGGCCGGGCTTCTGACCGCAGGCAAACGACAACAGCGCGAACAGGATCAGGGCGGGGAGGCGCATGCGGCGCGCATTGGGCGCGTGCCTGATTCGAAAGTCAACGGACGGCGTTGATGTCGGCCTCGAGCTTCTTTCCCGTCACTTCGAGCCCGTTCTTCACCTGCTCGGGCACGGTCTCGGCGACGGTGCAGGTCTTGGCGAGCGCCTCGAGGTCGTCCATGCCCGAGAGGGGGCACTGCCGGGCCGCGAAGGTCACCCGCACGTCGCGCACGTGCTCGTCGCCGCGGAGCAGCGTCACCAGGCACTGCGTGAGCACCAGCCCGTCACCGGTGTTCCACGCGATCCACTTACCGACGATCACCCCGGCGCTCTCGTTGGTGGTCTGCACGCCCCCGCAGTGCGTCTGGGTCGCCTTGAACGCGCGATCCCACGCCCCCGCGGGCTGGGTGGTCTTGAAGTAGGGCTGGGGCACCGTCCACGACTGGTTCGCACACCCGGACAACAGCAGGCCAGTCAGGACGAGGGCTCTCACTTGCGGTCACTCTGGACCAACGGCGAAAAGAAGCAGTCTTTCTTCGTGTACTCGTCGAACGAGAACGCGAAGCGGTAGCTCGCCGCCGAGCGCTGGTTGCAGTCGGTGCGCTCACAGAACCGGCACGAGACGCCGATCGGCACCGCGTCGTGCTTGAGGTCGGTCGTCGGCAGGCCGTAGGCGAGGTACTTCGCGTTCTCTGCGTGGGTGCCCAGGCCGATCGAATACGCGGTGCCGCGGACGATGGCCCCCTCGATCGGCTGCAGCTGCACCTTGGCGAAGTCGAAGTACGTCGTGCCGTCGGGCATCGACGAGTACTGGCGCGTGAGCTGCGAGGGGTTGAGGAACGCGAGGTGCACGGCCCACTTGCCGCAGTTCCCCGTCGAGGCGAACTTGATGCCGGTGCCCGAGTACCGCTTGCTGATGTTCCCCGCGATGTCGGTGCGAATGAAGTGGAAGGGGAAGCCCTTGCGCTTCGGGTCGGCGAGGTTGCACACCCGGTGCGCGACGGTCTCGTAGGTGACGCCGAAGATCGACCCGAGCAGCTCGACGTCGTACCGCGTGCGCTGCACCTCTTTGTAGAAGTCGCCGTAGGGCAGGGCGAGGGCGCCGGCGAAGTAGTTCGCCAGGTTCACCTTGATGAGGCGGGCGGTCTCGGCGTGCTTGGTCTTCGCGCCGACGATGCGCTCGACGAGGCGCATCTTGTCGAGGGTGAGCAGGCCCAGCGTCGCGGCGATCTGGAACTTGAGTGGCCCGTCGGTGAGCGAGGGTGACAGCTCGAGGGTCTTGTCTGCGAGTGACAGGCGGCGCACCACCGAGCTGCCTCCACGGGCCTCGGTCACGTGGGTCGCGATGCCGAAGCGCGCCTCGAGCATCTTCACCAGCACGCTCGCCCCGAGGATGCGGTCATTGCCGAAGTCCTTGCGCAGCGACTCGGCCTCTTCTTCCAGCTCGGGGAAGTAGTTCTGGTTCGCCTGGAGGAAGTCCGACACCTCGTCGTAGGGCGAGTAGTCGAGGCGCGGTTCCGCGGGGCTGGTGCTCGTGCGGCCCTGCTCCTCGCTCGAGAGCTGGTCCATCACGTTCTCGAGCTGGCTGCGGGTGTTCTTGTAGAGGTTGAAGAGCGCGGCGACGGTGCCCGCGAGCTTCGGCTCGGCCGAGAGCGACTGCAGCGAGTCCTGGTCGAGGTGGAGCGTCTTGAGCAGCGGCTCGTCGAGGAGCTTGGCCAACGCCTCGTCGACCCGGCCTTCGCCGAGCTGCGACATGAACACTTCGGGGTCGACCTGGAAGAAGCGCAGCGCCTTCCACAGCAGGGGGAACGGGGTGACCCGCTTCCCCTTCTCGATGAGGTTCAGGTACGCGGGGCTGACCCCGAGCTCCTTCGCCGCGTCGGTCTGCTTGATGTTCTTCGAGAGCCGCAGCGTGCGCAGCCGATGTCCGACGTTCGCGTTGAGCGCGTTCTCATTCATCGGCGGCCCCCGGCTGCCGATGCATCAGCCGACTTCGATCAGCTCGATGTCGAAGATCAGCGTGGAGTTCGGGGGGATGACCGGCGGGTAGCCCATCGGGCCATAGCCCAGCTCGGGCGGGATGGTCAGCTTGCGGCGGCCGCCGACCTTCATGCCGGCCACGCCCTGGTCCCACCCCTTGATGACCATGCCGGCGCCGAGCTGGAAGTCGAACGGCTCGTTGCGGTCGCGGCTGGAGTCGAACTTTTTTCCGTCGGTGAGGGTGCCTGTGTAGTGCACCGCGACCGACTGGCCCGACTTTGCTTCTGCGCCGGTGCCGACCTGGAGATCTTCGATTTGAAGAGGCATGGCGGCGAACCTACTCAGGGCGCGTCGGGGTGTGCACGCTCTTCTCTTCTGCATCGTGCGCCGTCCGCGAGCGCGCGGGCAAACCGTCGTTCGTAGCGCGGGGTGACGGTGTGGCGATCCGTATGAGATACTCATAGAGGAGGCTCTCATATGGCCCAGCTGACCATCTACCTTCCGGACGACGTAGAAAAGAAGGTCCGTCAGGAAGCCCGACGCGCGAAGAAGAGCGTCTCTGCGTTCATTGCCGACCTGGCGACGAAGAAGAAAGCGCAGCTCAGTGACGCTGCCTGGGCTCGGGAGGTGGGCAAGCTCTACGGGAGTTGGCTGGGACCATTTCCTGCGATCGACGACCCGCCGCCTGATGAACCCGAGGGGTTCTGATGCGACTGCTCGACACGAACGTGTGCGTGGCCCTGATGAGCGGTCAGGACCTCGGGGTGAAGCGACAACTCGCAAGCCTCCGCCGCGACGAGGCGACGCTGTGCAGCGTGGTGAAGGCGGAGTTGCTCTCCGGCGCGCGCGCCAGTGCCCGGGTCCGCGAGAACCTCGAGCGCCTGGAGCGACTCTTCTCTCTGTTTCCGTCGCTCCCGTTCGACGATGCGGCCAGTGAACACTATGGGGCGCTGCGGGCTCAGCTGCGAAGAGCTGGGACGCCCATCGGAGGCAACGACATGTTGATCGCCTCGATCGCGTTGGCGACGGACTCGATCGTGGTGACCCGCAACGAGAAGGAGTTCCGTCTGGTTCCCGGCCTTCGGGTGGAGGTGTGGTGACCGGACTGATCATCGTGGCTGAGTCTCAGCTCAAGCCTGTTGCACCCTGGACCGACCAGCGAGACGGGCGCGTGGTCAGGCCCCGGCCGGGCGGAAGTACGGCTCGGGCGCGACGGGGGCGGAGCTCCGGTCGGCGATGGCGCGGCGCCGCATGCGGCTGAGCACGTAGAGGTTGCCGAAGTGCATCACGCCGAGGATCAGGAGCACCGAGCCGTAGCTGGTAGCCACGTTCTCGATGAGCTGCGCGGCGTTCCACGGCTCGGCGCGATCCTTGAGCGTGCGGGCGACCCAGCCGCAGTTCACCAGGTAGAACCCGGCGAGGAGGAGCCGGTTGACGGCGTCTGCGAGCACCTCCTTTCCGAGGAAGGTGTCGGCGAGGAAGGCTGCTCCGTTCTTGAAGATCGTGCGGCCGACCCAGACCGTCGTCCCGAGGGAGAGCGCGAGGTAGGTGAGGTGCTGTGCGACGAGGAACGGCGAGGTGATTTGGGTTTCCATGATGGGTACTGCTCCTTTCAAAGAGCAGTACCGGAACGTCGGGAAACGGTTGCGGGGCCCGGCGCGACTATCTCGCGATCAGCCAGTCGACGAGCTCCGGCACCAGGCGCTCCACGGCGCTCGACCCGTGGCCTCCCTCCGCCGCGGCCCGCTTCTGTTTGTCGGCGACTGGCACCGCACCGAGGATCTCCGTGTTGCCCGCTGGGTCGACCAGCCCGTCGTGTGCGCCTTCGATGAGGAGGAATGGGGCCCGGGTCGCTCGCGCGTTCTCGGGGCAGCGGTCCATCACCTTCCGCTGCGCGAGGAGATACCGCAGGCTGAAGTACCGGACGACGAGCGGGTCGCGTTGCATCTCCTCTGCGGCGGCCCGGTCTTCGGCGTTCTCGACCAGGGAGGGGTTGCTGTTCATGTCGACCGTCAACGCAGCGGGCCGGAAGATCGCGTTGGCCGCGTAGGTGAAGTAGTCGCCGAAGGTCGGGCCCAGGCCCTTCGCCAACCGCAGCTTGTACGCCGGGTTCACCACCACCACGCCTGCGATCGGGGTGTCCCTCGCGCTGAGTTCGAGGGCGAAGGCGGCCCCCGCGCTGTGGCCGAACAGAAAGAGCCGCCGCCCGAAGCGTGCCGCCAGGCGATCGAAGAATTGTCGGTAGTCCCCGAGGACGCGCTGGTAGTCGTCGATGTCGCCGCGCAGCCCGTCGGAATAGCCGGTGCCTCGCGGGTGCATCACGGCCGTGGCGAAGCCCGCCTCGTGCAACGCGGCCGTGAGGCGCGGGTAGACCGGGCTCGAGGCGATCTCCGGGCCGATGACGAACCACACCACGCCGCGCGTGCCGGGCCCCGCGACCTCCGCGTAGAGGCGCACGTCGCCTTCGCCGACGAAGAACCCGGCGTCGATGGGCGGGGGCAGGGGCGGCTTCGTGAGCCGGGGAAACGACGCACACGCGGCGAAGCAGCAACTCATGGCGATGAGGTGACGCATCACCTTCAGCATGGAGTCAGGTTCAGGGCGGCGCCATACCCAGTCTTCCCGCGGGTCTGCCCGCTTCGGAGCGCGAGGCCGTTGTGACGGTCTACGGCTGCGCGCGTTCGAGCATCTGCCGCAGGCCGTCGACCACCGGTGGAATCGCGCCGCCGATCACCCCGAGCACCCACGCGGGTTCGCGGAGCAGACGTCTTTGCAGTCGCCACGCCTCCAGCCGCGCGAGCGAGGCGAAGTAGGTGACGGTCAACAGCAACGCCCCACCTCCCAGCGGGACGTAGGCGAGCCCGGTCGGACCCAGCCACAAGCGCCGGCCGAGGTAGGAGGCGACGGCGATCGCGCCCACGATGAACGTCGCGCGGGAAAAGGGCAGGGGACCGGACGGCCGCGAGGTGATGAGCCCCGCCTTCCGCCAGTGCTGCCGGATCGCCCCGACGGCCGCCAGCGCGACGCCGAAGAGCGCCGCCGCCGCGAGAATCCACCCGGTCTCGAAGCGCGCCAAGGTGAAGAGGCGGCCGTCGGGCAGCGTGCGCGTGCCGAGCGCCACCAGCGGGGGCACGTCACCGGCCGCATGCACGCGCGGCGTCAGGCTCATCACGCCCGCCCAGCACACGGCCGCGAAGGCGACGGTCATCGACATCGCGACCGCCCGGCTCCAGAGCTGTTCTTCAGGCGGGAGCGCCCCGGCTCTTTCGAGCGTGACGTCACTGAGCGCGAGCTGGAATTCGCGCGCCGACTCGAACCGGGCCTCGGGCGTCACCGACATCGCGCGCCGAACGATCGCGTCGATGCCCCCGGGGAGCGACCCGGCCTCACCCACCGGCGCCTGCCCGGTGACGAGTTGTCGCAGCATCGCGCCGAGCGCGTACACGTCGGCGAGCACCGACGCCGGCTCGCCCCGCAGCACTTCCGGCGCGACGTACCCCGGCGTGCCCATCGCCGTGCCCGGCTGGGTGTGCGACTGGCCCCGGGTCTCGCGCGCGATCCCGAAGTCCGAGAGCTTCACCTCGCCAGTCGACGTGAGCAAGACGTTCTCGGGCTTCACGTCGCGATGCACGAGCCCCGCGTCGTGCACGGCCTGGAGCGCATCACACACCGCACCCATCACCCGCACCGCCTCGCGCGGATCCATCGGGAGCTTCGAGGCGAGCGTGCCGCCGTCGACGTACTCCATGATGAGGAAGGCCTCGCCGTCCTCTTCCCCCGCGTCGAAGACCTGCACCACGTTGCGGTGGGTGACCTTCGCGAGCGCGCGGGCCTCGCGGGTGAAGCGCTCCCGCAGATCCGGTTGCTTCGCCCATTCACGCGAAAGGAACTTCACGGCCACCAGGCGATCGAGCCGTACGTGTCGGGCGCGGTAGACGGTCCCCATGCCGCCTTCACCGATCGGCTCCATCAACTCGAGACCGGCGAAGGTCTCACTGGGCCCGGTGAGCAGGCACTTCGGGCATGGACGGTCCTGGTCCTGCCGCTCGCCGCCGCAGCGCACGCACTTCATCGGCCGAGGGCTTCCAGCAGCGAGGTCACTTCGGTCTCGAGGTCCGCGCCGTCGCCCACTGTTTCACGCACTTCGTCCTCGACCAATTCACGGAAGCGCAGCCGCGCCCGGTGGAGCAACGACTTGAGCTGGGGAATCGAGAGCCCGTGCTGCTCGGCGGCTTCGCGATAGCCGGGGGGCTCCTGGGCCGGCGAGAAGAACTGCCGAATCACGGCGAACGATCCTGCGCGCGTGGCCCACTCCTTCTCGAGCGCGACGAGGGCCCGGTCGAAGACCGACACCGCCCACGCACGCTCGAACGCCAGCTCCGGAGACACCGACGGGTCGGCCAGGCGTTCACCGAGCACCGCGTCGAGCTCGATCACCTTCCCTCCGCCTCCGCGTTTCGCCGCGGTGGCCTTCTCGTGCTCGCGCAGCAGGAAGTGGTCGGCGGCGACCTTGAGGAACCCGCGGAGCCGGCCCCGCTCGGGAGACAGCTGGTGCACCACGTCGCGCTCGAGCAGCTCCATCGACAAGCCCTGCACCGCGTCGGCGGCCGCGGCTGGGTCCAGTCCCCGCGAGCGAAAGAACGCGTACAGCGGAGGCCAGTACGTCGAGAGCAGGTGGCGCCACGCCTCGGCGGCGGCTTCCGGAGACTCGTGGGCCCCGAGGATCAGCGTCCACCGGGTCGTCGGGAACGCGCTCATCGCCTCAGACCGTCGCAGGCCGTTCGGTGATGCCCAGCGCGAGCGCGCCGATGCCCTTGAGATCCTCGATCGCTTCACCGAGGTAGGGCGCGGCGATCGCGAAGGCGGTCGCGGGCACCTCTTTGCTCAATTGGATGAGCAGCGCCCGATCGCGAGCGACGCGCGAGTGTTCCAGCCGCGCCAGCACCTTGAGCTTCTCGAGACCCGAATTGATCAACGCGGAGGGCTCGAGCACCAGCGTGTCGGGATCGACGTAGCCGTCGGTGCGCACCCAGCTCCGGTTGAGGATGAAGCCGGCGAAGGGCAGCCCCATGGTGGTGATGCGATCGCGGAAGTACCGCGCATCGGCGAGCGCGGCCTGGTCGGGGCTGGTGACGAGGAGGAACGACGCCTGCTTCGACATCAGCAGTGAGCGCACGCCCTCGGCATGCGCGCGCATCGGGCCGAACATCCCGCCCATCGCGCCGAGGAACTCCTGGATCTCGGCGAAGAACTCCGGCCCGAACACCTTGTTGAAGACGGTGCCGATCAGCTCGGTGGCCTTCTTGAAGAGGCCGCGCGACTTCGAGGGCATGAACAACGACAGGATCCGCTCATCGAGGAAGCGAGCCAGCTTTCCCGGCGCCTCGAGGAAGTCGAGCGCGTTGCGCGCCGGCGGTGTGTCGAGCACCACCAGGTCGTAGCGGCCGCTCGACGACAGCTCGTAGAGCGCCTCGGCGGCGGTGTACTCCTGCATGCCGGCGACGAGCTCCGAGAGGTGCCGGAAGAGGCGGCTCTGCAGAATGCGATCGGCCTGCTCCGTCGTCGGCGCCATGCGGCGCACCAGGCTCTCGAACACCACGTCGGGGTTCAGCATCCACGCGTCGAGCGTGCCGGTGGTGACCCCCGCTTCCGTGAGGCGCTCCTTCGAGACCGAGGCCGGCTCGCGCATGTGCGCCGAGAGCCCCATCGCCTGGGCCAGTCGCTTCGCCGGGTCGATCGTCAGCACCAGCACCCGCCGGCCCATGCGCGCCCCCGCCAGGCCAATCGCCGCCGCGGTGGTGGTCTTGCCCACGCCACCCGCGCCGCAGCAGACGATGACCTTCTTGTCCGCGATGAGCTTGGCGAGATCGGGGGCCGACGACATGCGGCGAGCATATCGGCCTGATCGCGTCCGGCGTCCCTCAAATCCTGTCCGTCTCCAGGGGGACGTGTGCTGGAAGCGCTGCAGCTGACACCTGCCGTGCACAGTCATTGAGACGAGGGCGCTCCATTCGGGCCGAAGTTCTACGGGTTCCGGCCGGTTCCAGCCCGGCGCGCCCCTTGCTGTGCAGGGCCCCATGCGCGCGTGGGTGCTCGGACTGTGTGTACTGACGGCTTGTGAAGGACGCGTGGGCGAGCCCGGCGAAGGCGAGCCCACCGGCGTGGTGATCCGCGACCGGAGCGGACCGCAGCTCGTCCAGGTCACCTGCGACACGACCACCGTGGTGACGCGCGCGCCGGTGACCTGCCGGGTCGAGGCGAAGCACCCGACTGGCGAGCCGACCCGGTGTCGCATCGATTCGCCCGCTGGGCTCCCGACGATCGAACTCGGTGACTGCACGACGGAAGCGCGCACCGCGGTCATCCACTTCAGCGCGCCGGGGCCGGTGAACCTCGTCATCACTGCGCTCGATCAGCACGATCGGCTCGCCTCCCGTACCCTGGCGATCGAAGTGACGGGGCTTCCGAACCAGCCGCCCAACGTCACTTCCCTCCAGGCCTCGCGGATGTCGGGTGTCGCGCCGCTGCAGACCACCCTCTCGTGGACCTCGGCCGACCCGGAAGGCGACGCCGTCACCTGCGCCGTCGACGTCGGTGCAGATGGCTCGATCGAGTTCCCTTCCGTCGATTGCGCGACGGCTTCACGAGTGCTCGAGCTCCGCACGCCGGGCAGCATTCCGGTGAAGCTGATCGTCACCGACAGCGGGGGCCTCACCAGCGAGCGCACCGTGACGCTGACGGTCTCGCCTCCGACCGCGGACCTGCGCATCGAGAAGGTCGAGTTCGGCCAGTCGGTGATGAAAGACGATCTCGAGCTCGTCGAGGACAAGCCGGCGCTCTTTCGCGTCACGGTGCTCGCCAACGAGCCCTCGTTGAGCGCGGTGGTCGAGGTCGAAGCGAAGCAGGGCGCGACGGTGCTCGGCACGCGGCGGCTCGAGGGGCCGTCGGTGATCCCCCAGGTCGCCACGCCGGGTGACCTGTCGAAGTCGTTCCGCCTCATGCTCCCGCGGGAGTGGGTGGCCCCGGGGCTGACGTTGTCGCTGAAGATCGACTCCAACGACGCGGTGCTCGAGGCAGACGAGGCCAACAACGCGCGCGTGGTGAGCCCGGCGGTGGGGCAGGGCAACGTGCTGCACCTGACCGCGGTGCCGGTGGTCAACGCCGGGTTGACCGGGGCGCCGCTCGATCTCGAAGGGGCGGTCACCTCGATCTGGCCGGTGAAGCACGTCGAGGCGAAGACCCGCGCGCCGTACACGTACACGGGCACCCTCTCGGCGCTCGACACCGCGGGGTGGGCGCAACTCCTCGGGGAGCTCGCGCAGGTGAAGGGCGCCGACGGCAGCGGGCGCAGCTACTTCGGCTTCCTCAAGGCCAACTTCGGAGGTGGCGTCGCGGGCATCGGGTACGTCGGCCAGGCCGTCGCGACCGGCCGCGATGACTCCACGACCGTCGCCGCGCACGAGCTGGGTCACAACTTCGGCCTCAACCACGCCCCCTGTGGCGGCGCGTCCGGGGCCGACCCGTCGTATCCCTACGCGGGCGGGAAGATCGGCTCGTACGGCTTCAACGGGACGCAGCTCCTGCCGCCCACCCAGTTCGTCGACGTCATGAGCTACTGCAACCCCACCTGGGTCAGCGACCACAACTACCGCCGCGCCCAGCAGCACATGGACGGGAGCCAGGCGTTCGACCCCGCCGCGGTGCTCCCCTCGATCGTGCTGCAGGACGCGGCGCTGATCTCGGGTCGCAGCACCCGGTCGGGCGTCTCCCTGGGGCCGGTGTATCGACTCCGCGCGGCCGTGACCGAGCTGGCGTCTGGTGGTGAGTCGCTCGTTCGCCTCACCCGCGTCGATGGCACCGAGCTCGAGGTGCCGGTGGCGTGGGTCGAGACCTCCGAGGGCGACGAGCGGCACTTCTTCGCGATCGTGCCGTGGCCGGGCGAGCTGCGTCGGGTCGCGCTCGTCACCCGGGGCGAAGAGATGACTTCCCGATCGGCGACCGCGGCAGCGCTGGCCGGTGACGTCAAGCTGATCCGGATCGACGCGCGCACGATCCGCGTTCGCGCGCCGGCCGGTGTGTCGATCGCGGTGGCCCACCTCGGCGCCGAGCGCACCACGCTCACCCTCGGAGCGCGCGGCCCCGACGTGCTGGTCCGCACCGAAGGGCTCGAGGGTGGGGTGTACGAAGTGAGCCTGTCCGACGGCGTACGCAGCGCGCGGGTCGAGCTCAGCCCAGCTGCGGAATGAGGTTCTTCGTCGCGTCGGCGCCGGTGCCCTCGACCTCGTCGAGGCGCATCCAACCCAGCGGGTGCCGCTCGTGGAGGAGCTCCAGCGCGGCCCGGGCGCGCTCGATGCGCTCCATCTCGCGGGCGCCGAACACCCCCTTGGGGAGCACCTGGCCCAGGGCGAACCGCTCCTCGGTCGAGAACGGATCGTGGGGGACGCGGTTGACGACGATGGCCGAGACCGGGAGCTTGTACCGCCCCAGTCCCTTCTCGAGCTCCAGCGCCTCGGTGACCGGCAGGGTCTCGGGGAGGGTGACGATCACGCAGCCGGTGATCTTCGGGTCGGTCAGCGTCGCCACCCCTTCCTCGGCGGCGCGGAAGATCGGCCCCCCGGGGATGACGCGGGTGAGGAACCCGGGGATCTGCGCCAGCGCGAGCGCGTGGCCCGTCGCCGGCGAGTCGATGATGCAGTGATCGAACATCAGCCCGCCGCCCGGGTGCCGGCGCTTGAGCAGGTCGAGCATGCGGTACATCACGCCCATGTCGGAGAAGCCGGGCGCGGCCGAGAGGAACTTCTTGAGCCCCTGGCTGCGCATCGCGGTGTCCGCGAGGATCTTCAGCGGCAGCGCGTCTTGCAGGAAGCGCAGGTGACCCATCGTCGGCGTCAGCAGCGTCGCCCAGAGGTTCTCGCTCACCAGCAACGGCTCTTCGGTCAGCGTCGGCCCGCCGAGCGCCTCGTGCAGCGCAGAAGGCGTCTCGGCGCTGGGCACGATCTCCGCCAGCAGCACCCGCTTGCCGCGCTGGCTGAAGCCGCGACCGAGGGCCGCGGTGACGGTGGTCTTCCCGACGCCTCCCTTGCCAGTGACGATGATGCAGCGGCGCTGCACGAGATCGAGAAGAGACATCAGCTGCGGCGAAGCTAATCGGAAGTCGTCGGCGCGGTTCGTCAAAACGTCACCGCTTCACCGAAGCGGAGCAGCGCTGACGCGTACGAAGACAGCCCCATCTGTGCTGGCGCCAGCGAGCGCGGTCGCTACAGTCCGCGTCCATCATGCGCGCCATCAACTTCAGCGCCGGGCCCGCTGGCCTGCCGCTCCCCGCTCTCGAGAAAGCCCGCGATGAACTGCTCGACTACGCCGGCACCGGCATGTCGATCATGGAGCAGTCGCACCGCGACAAGCCCTACGAGGCGGTGCACCACGACGCGACGGCGCGCCTCACCCGGCTCCTCGGCATCCCCGACACGCACACCGTGCTGTACCTCACCGGTGGCGCCTCGATGCAGTTCGCGCTGGTGCCGATGAACTTCCTGCCGGCGGGGAAGAGCGCCGACTTCGTGATGACCGGCGTGTGGAGCGAGAAGGCCCTCGACGAAGCGAAGGTGCTGGGGACCACGCGCGTCGCCGCCACCACCCGCAACCCCGACGGCAAGTACACCCGCGTGCCGACCCAGGCCGAGCTGCAGCTCGACCCCGACGCCGCCTACGTCCACACCACGTCGAACAACACCATCTACGGAACCCAGTTCCACACGCTCCCCGACACGGGGAAGGTGCCGCACGTCTGCGACATGAGCTCCGACTTCATGTGGCGGCCGCTCGACGTGTCGAAGTTCGACTTCCTCTACGCCGGCGCGCAGAAGAACCTCGGGCCCTCGGGCGTGGTGGTCGCCGTCGCGCGCAAGGAGTTCCTGCTCCGCGGCCGCAAGGACCTGCCGAAGATCTTCCGCTACCAGACGCACGCCGAGAACGACTCGCTCTACAACACGCCCCCGACCTTCGGGATCTACCTGGTCCGCAACGTGCTCGAGTGGATGGAAGGGCAGGGCGGTCTGACCGGCATGGAGCAGCGGAACACGAAGAAGGCCGGGCTCCTCTACGGGGCGCTCGACCGCCTCGCCGGTTTCTACGTGACCCCGGTGGAGAAGGCCTCGCGCAGCGTGATGAACATCGTCTTCCGCACCCCGTCCGAAGCGCTCGACGCCACCTTCGTGGCCGACGCGAAGAAGGCGAACATGATCGGCCTCAAGGGCCATCGCACAGCGGGCGGTATCCGGGTCTCCGCCTATAATGCAGTGTCGGTCCACGACATCGAGACCCTGGTGTCGTTTCTCGAGCAGTTCGCGAAGTCCCACGGTTGATTCACCGGAGCCCCTCATGAAGCGATGGATTCTTTCTGCAGTGCTCGCCGTCCTCGCCCTCCCCGCGTTCGCCGCTGAACTCGAGGGCGTCACCTCCGCCGACACCATGACCGTCGAGGGCAAGACGCTCGCGCTCAACGGCATGGGCCTGCGTCGCAAGTTCATCATCAACGTGTACGTGGCCTCGCTCTACGTCGAGCACGCCTCGAAGAGCGGCCCCGACCTCCTCAAGGCCGACGAGGTGCGCCGCGTCGAGATGAAGATGCTGCGCGACCTCGACCAGAAGCAGATCGTCGAGGCCCTCCAGGGCGGCTTCGAGAAGAACGCGGGGGCCAACCTGCCCGCGCTCAAGGAACGCCTCGCGAAGTTCATCGCGAAGATCCCCGACGTGAAGAAGGGCGCCACGCTCGTGGTGCAGTACGTGCCCGGCAAGGGGACCACCGTCGAGGGCGGCACCGACACCTACGTCGCCGAGGGCAAGGACTTCGCCGACGCGCTCTTCTCGGTGTGGATCGGCGCTTCCCCCGTCGACGATGGCTTGAAGAAGGGAATGCTCGGCGGAAAGTGAGTGTTAGAAGGCCCCGGTCGTTTCCTCCGGAGGCCTCACCTTGAGAAACCAGCTGCTCGGCGCCCTCCTGCTCGCGTCATGCGCGACGCAGGAGTCCGCAACCCGTCCCGTCGAACCCGCTCCCGTCGCCGTCGCCCCGGTGAAGGTCGAGCCGAAGAAGTTCACCGCCGACGCCACCAGGCCGATGCCCGCGGGCCTCGACGAGACGGCGATGGATCTCACCGCCGACCCCTGTACTGATTTCTACCAGTACGCCTGCGGCAACTGGATGGCGAAGACCGAGATCCCCGGGGACCGTGCGCTGTACTCGCGCGGCTTCGTGTCGATCGCCGATCGCAACGAGGAGGCGCTCAAGGGCATCCTCGAAGAGGCCGCGGCCAACAAGCTGCCGGCCGGTACGCCGTTCGCCGCCCAGCTCGGTGATGCCTACGCCAGCTGCACCGACGAAGCGGTGATGGAAAAGTCGCTGCCCGAGGTGAAGAAGTTCATCGCGGCGAACAGCACCATCAAGAACGCGGGCGATCTCGCGAAGATCGTCGGCACGCTCCACGCGTCCGGCTACCTCCCGTTCTTCGGCACCGGGAGCCAGCAGGACCTCAAGAACTCCTCCGAGGTGATCGTCGGCTTCGACCAGGGCGGGCTCGGGCTCCCCGATCGCGACTACTACCTCGACGAGAGCGAGCGGATGAAGGGCATCCGCGCCAACTACCTCGCGTACCTCGAGAAGATCTTCACCCTCTCTGGCGAGAAGCCCGAGGCGGCGAAGAAGGCCGCCGACACCATCATGGCCCTCGAGACGCGCCTGGCGAAGGTGTCGCTGACCCGCGTCGAGCGCCGCGACCCCAACAAGCTCTACAACCGCATCGATCGGAAGGGGCTCAAGGAGAAGGCCGGCGACTTCCCGTGGGACGCCTACTTCACCGCGCTGGGCCTCAAGGACGCGCAGGCCGTCAACGTCAGCTCGATCCCCTTCTTCGTGGAGCTCTCGGCGATCGCGAAGGACACGAAGGGTGACGTGTTCAAGCCGTACCTGACCTGGGTCGTGCTCCGTGGCTCGGTGCCCGCGCTGCCCAGGGTGTTCCAGGACGAGGCCTTCGCCTTCGCCTCGAAGAACTTCACCGGCGCCAAGCAGGACCGCCCGCGCTGGAAGAAGTGCGTCGGCTTCGTCGACGGTGAGCTCGGCGAAGCGCTCGGCCGCGAATTTGCCCGCCGCTACTTCCCCGAGGACTCCAAGGCCCGCACGAGCGCGATGGTGGCCTCGCTCCAGGGGAGCTTCGAGAAGAACCTCGACACCCTGCCGTGGATGGACGCCGAGACGCGGAAGATGGCGTTGGTGAAGGTGCGCGCGATGGTCGGCAACAACAAGATCGGCTACCCCAACGGCTGGCGCGATTATTCGGCGCTGAAGACCGATCGGAAGTCGTTCTTCAACACCAGCCTCGCCACCAGCCGCTTCGAGATGAAGCGCCAGCTGGCGAAGGTCGGCAAGCCGGTCGACCGCGCGGAGTGGCTCATGTCGCCGCCGACGGTGAACGCCTACTACGAGCCCCAGAAGAACGAGATCGTCTTCCCCGCGGGCATCCTCCAGCCGCCGTTCTTCAACAAGGACGCGACCGACGCGGTCAACTTCGGCTCGATGGGCATGGTCGTGGGCCACGAGATCACTCACGGCTTCGACGACGAGGGCCGGCAGTTCGACGCCGAGGGCAACCTGAAGGACTGGTGGACCGAGGCGAGCGGCAAGGCCTTCATCAGCCGCGCCGAGTGCGTGAAGAACCAGTTCAACGGCTACACCGCGATCGAGGACCTCAAGGTGAAGGGTGACCTGACGATGGGCGAGAACGTCGCCGACCTCGGCGGCCTCAAGCTGGCGCACGCCGCGATGATCGAGTGGTACGTGAAGAAGGAAGCGGACACCGCGCGCTACGACAAGAGCCAGCAGTTCTTCCTCGGCTTCGCGCAGTCGTGGTGCACCAAGGTCAGAGAAATTGTCGATCATCAGACCAAGCCCGATTTTTTCGTTTTTAAGAGGAGTATGAATAGCGAATATCTGCGAAACGGGTGCCCCTTCAAAACCCAACCACT
>JBBRUE010000008.1:0-27645 GCA_038248085.1 Myxococcales bacterium
GGCTGCCCGCGTCGAAGGCCGCCTGCACGAGGTCGCGACACGCGTCGGCCGGAGCGAGCGAGAGGCCGGTGCGCAGGCGGGCCAGGTCGAGGAGATCGTAGAGGCCGTCGCTGCACAGCAGGTACACGTCGTCGCGCTCGACGGAGAAGGTCGCCACGTCGCATGTGGCGTGACCGTCGAGGCCGAGCGCGCGGGTGATCTGGTTCTTCCACGCGAAGCCGGCGCGATCGCCGGCGAGTCCAGCCGCCTCCAGCTCCGCCCACACCGAGTGATCACGGGTGAGCGGGGCCACCACGCCGTCGCGCAGGCGGTAGAGCCGGCTGTCACCGCAATGCATGACCGTGAGGCGACCGGGGCGCAGCAGGGCCGCCACCACCGTCGAGCCCATCTCCGCCAGCGGCCCCTGCTTGCGCGCGAGGATCTCCCGGTGCGCGGCGGCGCCGGCGGCGGCGAGCAGGTTCTCGTCGAAGGTGCGCGCCTTGAGCTCACGAATGGGCCACGTGCCCTGCGGGTCGCGTTGGTTCTCGGCGAGGAACTGCTCGAGCGTGGTGGTGGTGAGCTTCGAGGCGATCTCCCCGCCCTCGTAGCCTCCGAGCCCGTCGGCGACGGCGTACAGCCCGAGCGCGCCCGCCTCGAGCAGCGCATCTTCGTTGTTCGAGCGGCGACCGACGACACTGAGCCCTGCGCTGGTGGTGTGCATGGCCCCGCGCAGAGCACCCGCCGGGCCGCCGCAAGGGCTCGGACTCACGAGGCTGGGTGGGGCCTGGAGTCACCGGTTCACCCGCCGACGAAGGCGCAGCCGGTGGAATGGGATACTCCTTATGGTTCGCCTCAGGCCCAACCGCGCACGCCTCCTGCTCCGGTTGTGCTTGTCGTTGGTCGCCTGCTCTAAGGAAACGCCCGCGGTGCCCGCTCCAAAGCCGGCGCCGAAAGCGTCCCCGAAAGCGGCCCCGGTGGACGCCGTCGTGCCGGAGCCGACGGGCACAGCCGAGGCGACGCCTGATGAAACGGCCTGCAGAAAGGGCAATGCCGGCGCGTGCTCCAGGTCGGGCCGCGCGCGTATCGACGCCGAGGAATACACACTGGCCAGGCCGCTGCTCGAGAAGGGCTGCCAGCACGGCAGCGCCGAGGCCTGCGACGACCTGGGGTGGATCTACGACGACGGCCTGGGCCTCGACGTCGACAAGAAGAAGGCCTCCGAGTTCTACGCCAAGGCCTGCGCCGGCGACTTCGCGCGCGGCTGCACCAACGAGGGCGTGATGCACCTCAAGGGCGAGGGCGTCCCCAAAGACTCCACGAAGGCGGCCGACTGCTTCCAGAAGGCCTGCGACGGCAAGGACTGGAGCGGGTGCCGCGACCTCGGGCTGCGGTTCCTCAACGGCGACGGCAAGGAGAAGAGCGAGTCGAAGGCGAAGGACCTCTTCGACCTGGGCTGCACCAACGACAACGGCCCGAGCTGCTTCGACCTCGCGGTCATGTATTCGAACGGCGAGGGCATGCGGAAGGACAAGGTCAAGGCGAAGAAGTTCTTCAAGAAAGGCTGCGACCTGGGCCACGAGAAGTCCTGCGAGCTCGCGAAGTAGGCGAGGGGTCCGCGGGACGGTTAGGTGATCAGCATGCCGGCAGCGTCGTTGCTCACGCGGTTCGCGGAAACGACCCTCTGCCGCGGCCTCACCACGCCCGAGGTGGAGTCGTTGTTCGCGCTGTGTGAGGTGCGCGAGCTCAAGGCCGGGTCCTGTCTCTTCCGGGAAGGAGACCAGGCCGACGCGCTCTGGGTGCTGCTCTCGGGTGACGTGGAGATCACCCGCGAGGGCCGCACCCTGGCGGAGGTCGGCCCCGGCGCGGCGCTCGGCGAACTCTCGCTCTTCCGCGCGGTGCCCAGGCGCTCGGCGACGGTGACGGCGATCTGCAAGGTGACCGTGCTGCGCATCTCGGGGCCCCAGTTCCAGAAGCGGCTCGCGGTGCACGACCTGGCGGCGCTGAAGGTGGTGAGCAACCTCGCCCACCAGATGGCCGAGCGCCTCGCCGCGCTCAACGATCGGCTGATCAGCGGCGGCAAGAAGGGTCTCGCCGTGGCGCGCAGCGAACTGCGCCGCGTCGTGGGCTGATCCTTCGCCTGCGCCCATTCGCAGGGACCCCGCCTCCGCCTCGCGAGGACGGTGACGGCGCGCGGAAGCATGGCTTCGAGTTGACCGACCGCACCGTCGCGCACGGCCGCGCGTTGGACGTGCGTCAGGAGCGGGGCGGTCGATGTTTCGGGCTGATGCTCACCGAGCGCCTGTTGCGGATTGCGCAGAGAACAGCCCCTCATCCACGAAACTGTACAGAGTTGAGCCGATGGACCGCTTCATTGTGTATTCCGCAACAGCCCCGGCCACGAGGACGCTCAGGCGTCGAGGCCTGGTTGGCGAATCGACTGACGGCCTGACGTAGTAGGCTCGCCAGATGAGCCGCATGCGCGCTGCAGGCTGGTCTCTGAGCCTTGCGCTGGCGGTGGGCGGGCTCGCGGCGCGGGCGGAGTCGGTGACGGTCGTGCGCCTGCCCGACTTCACGGTCACCAGCGCCGCCTTCATCGACGCACCGGGCACCACGGTCACCTTCCCGGCTGGCGCGCGCGGGCTGCTGTTGATGCAGGGCGTGGTGCGCTCGTCGGCGACCAGCGGCGTGGCGGAGCTCGAGCTGTACGAGCCGGCGAGCGGCTTCGTCTACGCCCGCGCGGGGGCGGCGGGCACCAACCTCGGCGCGCGCCGAACGTGGTTCTTCTTCGATTTCCTCGACGGCGTGACAGCCCGTCAGCTCCGTGTGCGTCTGCGGCACAGCTCGGGCGCTCTCGCCACGGCCGAGCGCGTGGAGGTGGCGCTGCTCCAGCTCCCGCCAGCGACCGCGGCGACCGCTGGGAGGGCCGAGCCGGTGGGCCTCAGCCCCGACGCGGGCCTGGGCACCGTGCTGGACGTGAACCTCCCGACGAGCGCGGTCACCACGCTGGTCCTCGCCGGCGCGCAGCTGCGCGTGCCGTCGGCCGCGGTGAACGCCTGGGCCCAGTCGGTAGATTCCCTGACCGCCGAGAGCCCCAGCCCGCGGCCGGGCGCCGACCCGAGGACGTTCCTGCACACGTCCCCGGGGTGGGACTCGATGGTCGGCGCCGGTACGGTGGCCGCGCCTTCGGCCCACACCACCAGCGTCGTGGTGGCGCACAACCGCTCGGCGCTGGGCCTGATCTCGAGCCCAGTGCAGGTCGAATTCGCGTCGGCGCGCGTGGTGGCGCTCGACGTACCGACGCTCTCGCTGCGGCAGAGCGGCTCGCCCGCGCTGTTCACCGCGACCGGAGGTGGGGGCTCGTCCACGCCGGCCACCTCGCTGCTCATCGGCGCGCTCGGCCCGGGCCGCCGCGTGTTCACCTTCTTCGGCGGTTACGCCGATACCCCGGGCACCGTCAGCGGCGCGTCGCTGCTGCTCGATGGGGTGCCGGTGTGGCAGGCGACCAACTTCGTCCCCTCGGGAGAACGGCAGCTCGTCGCGGCCTTCGCCCTCATCGACGCGCCCCCGGGCGACTTCAGGCTCGAGCTCGACGTGGTGGCGGGAATGAACGACGTCTCGATGTGGGCGCCGCTCCTCGTGTCGATCGGCCCCCTCGACGGCGGGATGCAGGTGCTGCTGCCCGACGGGGGCGACGCCGACGCGGGGACGGTCGATGCGGGAGCGCTCGATGCGGGCCAGGCCGACGCCGGAGCGAGCCCTGACGCCGGGAGTACGAGTGACGCAGGGTCCGTCGATGGCGGCCTGGTGGATGCGGGCCCCGGCGGCGATGCCGGCGTGACCGATGCGGGCCACACGTCGGTCGATGCGGGGGCGGAGGACGCGGGCGTCGGGCCGCCCCGCGAGCTGCAGGTCGGGTGCGGCTGCGACGGAGCCGGCGCGTCGCTGTGGTGGGTCGTGGTGCTGCTCTTCCGGCGCGGCGGCGGGAAGCGCAGCAGCTTCGAATGAGGTGGTCGGAAGGCTGATCAGCTCGCGCCACGTCATCGATGCATCCAGCAGCACCTGTGGACCGAATCGATGACGCTCTTGAAGCGAGCCGGGGTCGAAGTCGCGACCTGATCAGCGGCCTCCTCAACCAGGGCCGCGCCCGGCGGAATCAGCCGAGCAGCTTGAGGGCGACCTGCGGGGCCTGGTTGGCCTGGGCGAGGACCGAGATGCCGGCCTGCATCATCACCTGGGTGCGGGCCATCCTCGAGGTCTCCTCGGCGACGTCGACGTCGCGGATGCGGCTGTTCGCGGCCGAGAGCGACTCGGCGGAGGTCTGGATGGTCTGGATGACCGACGAGAGGCGGTTGCCCGCCGCGCCGAAGGTGGCCCGCGCGCTCGAGACGGTGTTGAGCGCGGTGTCGATGGTGGCCAGGGCTGCCTGCGACGCGGCCTGGGTCGAGAAGTCGAGGGCCGCGACGCCGAGGGTGGTCGCCGTGGCGTCGACCGTCGACACCCCGATCTGATCATTCGCCGCCACGTTGCGAATACCGACCTGGAAGGTCAGGGTCGTGGCCGCCGAGTTGAGCAGCGCCTGGCCGTTGTATTCCGCGGCGTTCGCGATGCGGGTGATCTCCGTGATGAGCGACACGTTCTCGGTCTGGATGTAGCCGCGCTCGGTGTTGCCCACGCCGCTGGACGCCGACTGCATGGCCAGCTCCCGCATGCGGGTCAGCATCTCGGTGGCCTGGTTGAGGTTGCCTTCCGCGTTCTGAATGAGCGACTGCGCGTCTTGCGCGTTGCGGTTGCCCTGGTTGAACGAGTGGATCTGCGCGTTCAGGTTGACCGAGATGCCCAGGCCCGCAGCGTCATCGCCCGCCCTGGTGATGCGGAACCCCGAGGACAGCTTCGAGAAGCTGTCGTTCAACTGGGACGACGAGTTGAAGAGGTTGCGCTGCGCATTGAGCGAACCCAGGTTGGTGCGGATCGAGAATGACATGGTGGACTCCCGGAGGAGCGCAGTGGACAACCCACCGTGTTGCCTCTGCCGGGTCATCGGCACAACCTGCCGTGTAGGTAAGCCATCTGTCCTGCTCCCAACGCGTCAAGCGGCTGACGTAGCCTGAGGGCCATGAGCATCGTGTTGACGACGAAGAACGCGTGGAAGGTGGCCGAGTACCGCCGCTTCCTCGCCCGTCATGCGCAGACGCTGCTCGTCGAGCCACCCACCGAGTCGGGCGAGGTGCTCGCCACCTGGCTGCAGACGGCGCGCGCCGTGCTGTCCGACGAGAGCAACATCTTCGACCCGGCCGGCGACCTGGTGAGCGCGACCTACGTGGGCCCGGCGCGGAACATCTGCCGCCTGCATGCGTGGGTGCTCGACGGCGAGGGCCGGGTGGTGCGGCGCTCGTACATCCGCGAGGTGCCCGGGCACTTCGACGCGACGAGGCTCCGCCCGGGTGACCCGCAGGTCTTCGACTGGGACGCGGCCTTCGTCTCGGCGAGCGGGGCGACGCTCGAGGCGATGTCGGCGGTCGGGTTGAAGAACTCGGCGCGCGAGCAGTGCCTGTCGGCCTTCGTCAAGGAGCGGCTCCACCACCCGGCGCGCAAGACCCTGCGCTGGACGCCCGCCGACCCCACCGACTGGGCCACCGACGCGCGGCTGTTGCTCGAGCACCCGCTGTACCAGCACCTCCCCGGGGCGCTGAGCAACGCCCGGAACTTCGTGGTCGACGAGGGGGTGTTCTTCCGCTCCGCGAAGAGCCGCCGCGACGGGAACTACTGGTTCCCCGGGTTGAACGGCGGGCTGCCGTACGTGCCGAAGTCCGACCCGGTGCACGAGGCGACGTACCTGTTCCACGACGTGATGCACCAGCTGATGCCCGACCTGGTGTTCGACGGCGTCGACTCGGTCGATCACCGCCGCGTGTACATCGTGTACCGGATGATGAGCGAGGCGGTCAGCCTGGTGCTCGCCGACATGGGGTTCGTCGCGGGGCTCGCCGCGCGCCCCGAGCACGCGGGCTACGACTTCAGCAAGCGCCGCATCTTCCCCCTCTACCAGTCGCTCCCGCGCGAGCGTCGCGACGACCTGCGCTGGCTCACGCGCGAGCTGGTGCACTTCGTCTTGCTGGGTGAGACGGGCGCGCTCGGCGCCGACGCCGCGGCGTGGAGCTCGTTCTCGGAAAAGTATTCGCGCTTCTTCGTCGCTGACTTCCAGTGGACGCGGATGAACTGGCAGAACCTCGTGGCCCGCGAAGGCATGGTGCGCGGCTGGCTCGCGCTGGTCCACCCCGAGACGTTCCGCGCGCAGGGGCTGTGGTTCATCTCTGACGTGGTCGAGCGCGTGGGCCGCGGGCTGGGGCTGCGCGAACTGGTGGAGCGCGTGTTCGAGGAGGTGTGGACCCGCCGCGTCGCGCCGGCGCTGGCGTGGACCGGGACGACCGACGTCGAGCGTTCCACCTCCCGCGGGTTCCGGAGGTGGTTGACCGGACAGCTCGCGTTCTTCACCCGCTATGCGCCGTTGATCGGTCTGCCGCCACTCGCCGGCGAGCTGGCCGCGCGGGTGCGCCGTGAGCAACCGTTCGACAGCGAGGAGCGCCTGCTGATCAGGCAGCGGTTCGGGGACCACGTACGCTCGCTGGCGGCGCGCGGGGTGTTGTCCGACGACGACGCGGCGATCTTCCCCGAGTGCTTCCCGCTGTTCGACCCGTTCTTCCTGCGCGACTACGACGAGGCCCAGCAGGAGTTCGCGAGCGTGCGCGACGCGAGCGAGTTCGCGCTGCGCTGATCAGAAGGTCCAGATGCCGTGCACCCGCTCGAGGCTGAAGGACACCGGCCACGACAGCCCGGCCTCGCCGAGAATGCGGGACAGCTCGCGGGCCTGCGCGTGGAGCCGCTCGGTCGCGGCCTCGACGGTCCCGGTGGCGAACTCGTTCGAACGGTAGGCCGCGAGATCGCCCTTCTTGAAGACGAACCAACCGCCGTTGTCGAAGCCAGCCGCGGTGCACTTCTCCACCAACTCCGGGAGCGCGAAGGGCAAGGCGATCCCCTTCCGCGGCAGGTCGAAGGCGAGGTGCAGCTCGAGGGGGGGACGGTTCGCGCAGCGCTGCTCGGCGAAGGCGGCGTCGTCGAAGGTCATCCCGAGCGGCGGGTATTCTGCGTCGACCGTCACCGAGCCGTCGGCCTCGAGCGTCCATTCGCCGAGGTACTCCTCGAGCTCAGCCATGCCGCCGTGAACACGCGTCACCTCGAGCACGGTGCGCATCAACGCGTCGTCGCCGTCTCCCAGCCGACCGGTGATGAAGGCCTCGTGGTCGGCGTTCTCGAAGCCGTGGAAGTTCGGGAGCTGCCGGTAGAGGGGCAGGCTCGCCGCCTGGGGGCCGAGGTGCAGCGCCTCGATGGGGTGAATCTTCAGCTGCCCTTGCGCTGCGGGGTGGCGGGCGAAGATCGCCGAGGCGATCTGACGGACCTTCTCGGCGTCGGGCGCGTCGACGTGAAAGTGCACGCGCGTCGAGCGCACGTCGCTCGCCCGGAACGGCGCGACGGGAAAGAACGACGCGTCGTGGCGCGCATCACCGAAGAGGTGGCCCACGGTGTGGAGCACCTTCGCCTCGACCTCGGCCGCCGGTCGCTCGGCATCGACCCGCATCACCACGCTCCCCGGGAACCAGTCGGCCGCGGGGGCTTCCCGGTGGTACACGGCCAGCCGCTCCCGCGACTTGTCGGAGGTGTCGGTCGGCCGCGACGCGCGGAGGATCTGCCGCTGCACCGAGACCGCGTCGGAGCACTCGAGCAGCACCACCAGGTCGGGCGTCAACCCGGCGGAGGTGAGGTTGGCGAGGTCGGCGCGGGAAGGCGGGTAGCCGTCGAGCACGAAGCCGAACGCGCGGCAGTCAGGCCGCCCGAGGCGCTCGAGCACGAGGTCGCGCATCAACTCCGCGGGGACGAGCTGGCCGGCCTTCATCACCGCGTCGATCTGCGCGGCGCGCGGGTGCCCCCCCGGCGTGGCGACGAGCTCGCGCAGGAGCGCGCCGGTGCTGAGGTGCGGAATGCCGAGCACGTCGCTGAGCGCCTGCCCGAGGGTGCCCTTGCCCGAGCCCGGAGGCCCCGCGAGGAAGAGGCGCGGCGCGCGGAAACGGCAGGTCGCCTCGAGCGGGAGCAGGAAGGCACGCACCTCGGCGCTGAACGAGCGCTCATCAGAGAAGAACCGCGTGGTGACCCCCGGACACCCGGCGAGCATCGCGGAGGGCCGCTGTCCCTCCTTGAAGAGCGCCAGCACCGGGAGCTTCAGCCCGAGGGCGCGCGCGGCCATGAAGCCGGCGCCAGTGGAGGGGTGGGAGAAGTCACCGATGAAGACGTGGCTCGTCGCGAGCAGGGCCTGATCAGCGATGAAGAGCTCGGCGTCGTTCGCGTGGCCCAGCTCGGCGGTGCGCGGGCGCGCGAGGTGGCGGGTGGTCACCTCGCCGAGCGACTCGAGGGAGTGGATCCGCGACTGCATGGCCGGGAAGTCGGCACCGTTTCGGACAGCCGCTGCGAAGTAGATCCGCACCAGGTCGCGCATGCGGGGGACCTGAGCACCGTTCGACGTCGGCCTGAAGCGCTGACATTTCGCGAGGTCTTTCCGCGTCTTACGATTCACATGAGCGCGGCCGCGGCATCCCCGACACAATGCGTCCACCTTGCGCGCGACGGTCGGTGTCCTCTTCGGAAGTCTGTTGCTCCCCTGGCTGCTGAACTGCGGGCCGACCCCGCCCACCACGTGCGACAGCGGCACCTGTGCTGACGGTGGAGTGCTGATCAACGAGCTCGCTGGCAGCGGCGGCGACTTCGTCGAGCTCTTCAACGCGAGCGACTCCGAGGCCGACCTCTCGGGCTTCGGCCTCACCGACGCTGACGACGCGGGGGTTCGCTACGCGACGGCGCTCCGCTTCGTTTCGGGCACCACCATCGCGCCCCGCGGGTTCTTCACCATCTCGCTCGAGACCAACTGCCCGGCCACGGTCACCCCGTGCGTGCGCGGTGAGTTCGGCATCTCGCAGCCCAACGGCGATCTCCTCACCCTGCTCGACCCGCAGAACGCCACGGTGACGCAGCAGGCCTACCCTCCGGCCGCGGCGACCGCCGGCTCCTCCTGGGCGCGTCTCTTCGACGGCGCGTCGACCTTCGAAGTGCAGCGGCGCACGCCCGGCGCGGCGAACGCGAAGTGAGTTCCCCGGTGACGCTCGGGTACGCTGCGCCGCGATGAGCGAACCGCGAGCTGGTGGCCTGTTGGCGTGGCAGTGGACGCAGTACCCCGGGTTTCACGGCGACCGTCGCAACCTGGTCATCCACCTCGTCACCGTGCCGCTGTTCCAGTTCGGGGCGTGGCTGCTGACGGCGCCGTTGTGGGGGCCGTGGTGGGTCGCGCTCGCTGGGCTGGGGCTGATGGGCGCGGCGGTGGGGGCCCAGGGCCGCGGTCACGCGATGGAGAAGAACGCGCCGATTCCCTTCGCGAGCCGGAGCGAGGCCGTCGGGCGGATCCTCCTCGAGCAGTGGATCAACTTCCCCCGCTTCGTGGTGTCGGGCGGCGTCGGGCGCGCGTGGCGAGGCGAGTGACGTGCGCGCCATCGCACTCCTCCGGGGCCTCAACGTGGGCAGCAACAACCGCATCAAGATGCCGGCGCTGGTCGAGGTGTTCGAGCGCGCGGGCTGCCGCGAGGTGACGACCTACATCCAGTCGGGCAACGTGCTCTTCACCGCGAGCGCGGCGGTGCTCGAGCGGGTCTCACGCGTCGTGGCCGAGACGCTCGCCGAAGACTTCGAGATCTCCTCGCCGGTGGTGCTGCGCACCGGCCCCGAGTTCGTCGCGGCGGTGAAGTCGAACCCGTTCCTGAAGCGGGGCGTCGCCGCCGAGACGCTGTACGTCGGCTTTCTGGGAGCGCAGCCCTCCCCGGAGCTCGCCTCCGCCCTCGACCCGGCGCGCTCACCGCCCGACGCGTTCGAGCTCAAGGGGCGCGAGCTGTACCTCCACCTTCCCAACGGCGTCGCGCGCTCGAAGCTCACCAACGCGTACTTCGACGCGAAGCTGAAGACGGTCAGCACGATTCGCAACTGGAACACGGTGCTCGAGTTGGCGCGCCTCGCGGCGGAGTGACGAGAAGTCGCGCGAGGCCCGACTCCAGCGTGTCAACGAAGTTGATGCGTCCGCAGACCCCCGGCCCCCCCCGCCGCTCTCGCCTGCTCACGTTGAAGCGGCCGAGCGACTCGCTGCGAATGACCACCTCGTTGAACGGCGAGCCCGCCTGCATGGGGAGCCGTGGGTGAGGGGGCTGACCGCCATGCTCGGCCAGATCAGCCCCGCGAACCGAACACCCGTGACGCACGTGTGCAGGCTTCGACGCGTGGCTCGGCCTCGCACCGATTTGTCGCCAATCGGGCGTGCGCCTCCACGCCGCGAGGACTGAACCGAGTCGCCATCGTCATCGCTGAGCGCCCGGGTCACCGAGCGTGGCGTGCCGCGGGGCTGCCGGAGAGGACACCGCTGAGACGCCGTCATGCACCCCTGCGCGCTCGAGGCGTTTTGCTTCTTCTTCCGAGCCCGCAGCAGGGAGCCTGCCGAGCACCTCGTCACACGACGCCGCGCGCCCTCAGCTCACTGGAACGCAGCGCCTGGTACTTCGGCGCCTGCCCCACGTTCAGCCGCTCGCGCACGAAGCTCAGCGGCAGCGGGAGCAACGTCTCCCACGGCTGCGCGGGGAACCACGCCGCGCGCTTGCCCCGCACGAAGCCATCGGCCACCAGCCACGCGTCGGGCCCGGTGAGCCCCTTGCCGAACGCGGCGGCGATGATCAACGCGATGCCCGGGTGCCAGTTCTGCGCGAGGGTGAAGGCCAGCAGCGACAGCTCGCCGAGCACATCGCCCTGGTACCCCATCACCGCGTGCCACAGGTCGTGGGTGTCGCGCATGCGGGAGCGCTGCCAACGGTACCGGTCGTCGACGTTCTCGCGCTCCCCGCGGCGCGCGGCCTCGAGCAGCCCCTCAGCGCTGATGTTCTCTGCTTCCACGAAGGCGAGATACGCGTGGGCCAGCGAGCCCTCGGGCATCGCCCGCAGCGCCGCGCGGTCCCGCAGCATTGGCACCAGGTCGGGCTCGTCGTTCAACAGCGTGCGCCCGGCGTCGGTCGTCTCGAGGCGCGCGCGGAGCCGCTCCGGCGCGGCGCCCGGGAGCGCGTCGATGAGCGTGAAGACCTGCGGCAGGTCATCGGGGTTGGCCAACAGCGCCTTCAGCGCCCGGCCGGCCCGGGGAACGTCGTAGCGGTTCGTGGTCTGCATCAGGGAACTCCTCCACCTCGGCGGGACGACTGCTGACAACCCTGTTCATAACGCTACTGACAGTCTTGTCAACACGACACGAGGCCAGCCAGGTGCTACACGCGACCTGGTGCGTCCCCGGGAGCCGAAGAAGAAGCCGTCGAAGGGCACCCCGCCGCGCCGGCGCCGGACGTCGGACGAGGCGCGCACCGCGATCCTCGACGCGGCGGAGGCCCAGCTGCGCGAGGTGGGGCCCGCGGGCATTCGCCTGCAGGAGGTCGCGGCGGTGGTCGGGGTCTCGCACCCGACGGTGCTGCACCACTTCGGGAGCCGCGAGGGGTTGATCGAGGCCGTCGTCACCCGGGCCCTCGAGACGATCCAGGCCGGGCTGTTCGACGCGGTGCAGGCGGGGCCGGGGACCGACGGCGTGCAGGCGATGCTCGACGGCGTGGCGGCGCAGATGAAGGACAGCGGCCGCGCGCGCACCTTCCTGTGGCTGGCGCTCGCGGGCTACGGGCCGGGGGTGAAGGGGCTGCACCTCAAGCCGCTGGCCGAGGCGGTGCACGAGGTGCGGAGGTCGAGGCGCGCCGGCAAGAAGCGCATGCCGCCGTTCGAAGACACCTGGTTCACCATCATGCTGCCGGCGCTGTCGCTGCTCTCGCTCTCGGTGCTCGAGGGGTGCGCCGAGCCCGACTTCGACGCGGCCCGCTTCCGGGCGTGGCTCGCGCGGCTGGTGCACCAGCACCTCGAAGCGGACTGAGGTGCCTGCGACTGCTCACTTCGGCCGCAGGCGTTTCAACTCCGTGGCCAGGGTGTCGCGCTCGGCCTCGACGCGCACCTCCTTCAGCGCGTCAACCACGGTCCGAGCTCCGCCAGCGCGTGCACCTCGACGTCGGCCTTCGCGCCGCGCGGCTTGAGCCCACGATCGACCCACGCGGTGGCCAGGTGCGCGTTGAGACCGCCCTGCACGTCGCGCTCGGGGTTGTCGCCCACCATCGCGCACTGCTCTGGGGCCACGCCGAGCTGCTGGCACACCCAGGTGAAGATGCCGGGGTCGGGCTTGCCGATCCCCAGCTCGCCGGAGATGGCCACCGCATCGAACCAGTGGAGCAGCCCGCTGCCGTTCAGCTTGCGCCGCTGCAGCCCGGCCACGCCGTTGGTGACGATCGCGAGCCTGGTGTGGGGCCGCAACCGCGCGAGCAGCTCGTCGGCGTCGTCGAAGAGAGGAAAGCGGGAACGGAGCGCCTGCCAGCGTCGCTGCATCGCCTCGGGTTCAGCGGTCACCCCGCTCTGCGCCAGCGCGCGCCGCCACGCCTCGGGGCGAAGGCGGGCGAGTTCCCGCTCGAGCATCGCCTCGGCAGGAATGCGCGGGTCGTAGGTCGCCCACAGCCCCTCGAGGGCGGAGTGCCCGATGCGCGTCGCGTAGTCGGCGGCGAGCGAAGGGAGCTGCAGCCACAGGGCCTTCGCCTCGCGCTCGGCGCCTTCCGCCAACACCCGGGCCCGCGCCTCGTCGCCGCCCGTGACCTCGAGCGCGGTGATGCGGAAGGCATGCCGGCTCACCGGCTCGTCGGGGATGAGGGTCTCGTCGAGGTCGAACAACACGGCGGCGAACATGGAGCCCCTTACCACCCACTCACCGGGAGACCGCGAAGGCGATCAACCCGAGCCACGTGAGCATCGCCACGCCGGTGAGCACGAGCCCCGCGACGTTCATCCACCTCCGCTCGCCGCCCGTGCCCGATGTTCAGAGGCGAGTGCGCCACGCCATCACGGGGCTCAGTGCTTGAGCACCTGGTGGCCAGCGGCGGCCTCCATGCCGTGCGTCAGGAGGAAGGAGAACACCGGGTAGTTCTCGTCCTTGTTGCCGCCGATGAGCTCGAAGTTCCAGGCCTGTGAACCGGGCTGCTCGAGGTCAGGTGAGGTCTGCACGAAGAGGATGTCGGCGCGCTCGATGACCGCTTCCCCGACGAGTGACTTGCCGATGATGGCCTGCACCACCGCGCGGCCGTCGTCCTCGTCGAAGAAGTCCCAGTGGAGGAGCTCGTTGTCCATCATCATCACGTCGCTGGAGCCGACCCGGAGCACGCAGTTGCTGTGGTCCTGGATCCAACGCCAGAAGGTGTCGAAGGTCAGCGGCGCAGCCGTCGAGCTGGAGGGAGGCATGGCGGCCCCTTACGGCTTTTCGGAGGAGCGGGAAAGCGCAGCGCGAGTAGGCTGCCCTGCTGGCCGGGAAGGGGAAGTCACCGTGACGCTGACCACCGCCGCGCTGTGCCTGCTGCTCGGGCTGACGGGTCCTGACGACGAGAAGGACGAACCCACCGCGCTGACGCTGACCCCCGCCCGTGCCCCACCCATCGCCGCAGCGTCCGACGCGGTGAACTTCGACGCGCTGCCCGAGCCGCCGCACACGTCCGATGATGCGCGCATCAAGCGCTTCCTCGGGGCCTTCACCGGCGGCGTGGTCGGCCTCGGCGCGGCGCTGGCGTTGATGCCGCTGGGCGACCAGGGGTGTTTCGGGAGCGTGGGCTGCGTCTCGGGGGCCCAGGGGTTCCTCGGGGTGCTCGCCCCGCTGCTCTCGGTCACCGGGGCGTGGCTCGGCTTCACCCTGCTGGGCGGCGACGGAGGGCTGATCACCCCGGTGGCGGCGCTGCTGCCCGCGTCGTTGCTGGCGCTGCTGCTGCTCAACATCGCGCGCGACGTGCAAGCCGACTCGACGCTGGCGCTGATGCCCTACCTCATCGCCTCGGGGGTCTTCCTCGCGGGCGGCGCGGCGCTGGCCCTGGATCTCCGGGCACGGCAACTCGACCGGCTGGGCAATGCGCGGAGCTTCGGGCAGGCGCCCGCGGGCCGCGTCGCGGTGGTGAGCCTCGTGGGTGGCCTCACCGCGGCCTCCTCGGCGTTCCTCACGGTGCTGGTCGGCACCCAGTGTCGCGACGCGGCGTGCGTGGGCTTGACGGTGGGCCTGGGCGGCGCGCTCTCGGTGGCCGTCGCGGCCTCGACGTGGGGCGTGCACCGCGCGATGGGCGGCCGTGGCAGCTTCCTCTCGGCGCTCGCTGGCTTCGGGCTGGGCGGCCTGGCGACGCTCGGCGCGGTCGGCCTCTACATGGGCTCGCAGAACAGCTTCACCGGGTTCGCGGCGCTGCGGAACAACGCGGGGTCGATCCTCCTGGTGGAGCTCGGGGTGGCCAGCGCCTTGTTCCTCCCGGTGGTGGCCCTCGAGTGGAGCCACGCCGACGCGGTCGAGGCCTCGATGCCTTCGTTCAGCTTCAGTGGAGCCCCGACGCCGAACGGCGGCATGGTGGCCGCGTCGATGCGCTTCTGAAGTGCCCACCGCCGTGCACGCCCAGCCCACTCCAGGCACCAGGTCGCAGCGTAAGACGACCTTCCATGACGCATCATAAACCATCAATGTTACTGTGTATTTAGACTTACCTTCTGACTGAAAGGTGATGGCGCAGCGCCTGCACAACGGGGGCGCATGAGCGATTTCAGTCGGGTCGGGTGGGTCCTTGGGTTGGTGGTGGTGCTGAGCAACTGCGGTCCCACCGAGGCGGTGCGCGGCGACGAGACGGCCACGGTCTCTTCCGGGCTGGGCGTCGGCTTCGAGGCACGGGAGTACGGCATCAACCGGCTCTGGGACCAGAGCGGTCGGCAGCTCCTGGTGCCCACCGGGATGTACATCATCGGCTCGAGGTCGGGCGGCGACAACCCAGACACCAACTACTGGTCGAAGGGTGGCTCGGCCACCGTCCTCAAGAACTCGCACGGCGACGTCGGCCCCGCGTTCTCGATGCAGACCCGCCAGGTCAACCCGACGACCATCGCCTTCGCGGTCACCATCGGCCCGCTGCCCTTTCAGATGAACACCTTGAGCCTGACCTTCGATTGGGACCGCAACCGCATTCAGCGCTTCAAGTACGAGGGCAGCGGCTTCAGCGACGATTGCCGGCCCGGCTTCTTTGCCCAGACCGACGTCGGCTACGAAGAGCTCCCCCAGTGCCACCTCATCCGCAACGAGGCGGGTGCCGTGGTCGCGCAGGCCGGCGCCGCCAAGGTGCGGCCCCCGTCTTCGTGGGTCGAGTTCACCGGCGACTTCGAAGGCAAGCTCCGCGTGTCGTTCAGCGCGATGAACGGCGCGACCTTCGACGGCTTCTTCAACCACTCCGGCTCACACGCCTTCGGCCTCGAGTTCGCCGAGGGTGCGGGCTCGACGCTCGGCGCGACCTACACCGCCTCGGGCCTCATCGAGCTCCTGCCCGCCGGCGCCGGCCCGAGCACCCCGGTCAACCCCGGCCCGGCCGCGGGCGACCAGCTCTCTGCAGACCAGGCCCTCAACCCCGGCGAGTCGATCCGTTCCCCGAATGGGCGCTTCGTCGCGACGATGCAGAACGACGGAAACCTGGTGGTCTACGAGGGAAGCCGCGCCCTCTGGTCTTCCCAGACACCCGGCAACCCCAATACACGGGCCGTGATGCAGGCCGATGGCAATCTCGTGCTGTACCAGAATGGCAACAACGTCCTCTGGAGCAGCCAGACCAACGGACACCCCGGCGCCGTCACGCGGGTCCAGGACGATGGTGCGTTGGTGGTGCTGCTCAACGGTACGGCCATCTGGTCGTCCGGGAACCCGGTCGCCAACCCGACGTCCCCGCCCACGCCCACGCCCACGCCGACGCCCACGCCCTCGACGGGAGACAGTCTGGCGCCTGGCCAGGAGCTCTCGAACGCCCAGTCCCTCACGTCGGGCAATGGCCGCTTCCGTGCCGTCATGCAGGTCGACGGGAATTTCGTCGTCTACGACGGCACTCGCGCCACCTGGTCGACGGACACCAACGGCCGCTCGGGCGTTCGGGCGGTGATGCAGACCGATGGAAACTTCGTGCTCTACCAGGGTGGCTCCGCCGTCTGGCACACCCACACCAACGGCCAGCCCAACGCGGTGCTCCAGCTCCAGGACAGCGGCGTGCTGGCGGTGGTCTTGAATGGCGCCGTGCTCTGGTCCTCACTCGCCTCGGCGACGGGCCCGTCCACCCCGACGCCGAGCCCGACGCCCGCGAACCCCTCGGGCGTCCAGGTCATCGGGGGCACCTCGCTCAATTCAAATACACCCGTCATCTCGTCGAACGGACAACACCGGCTGGCGATGCAGGCTGACGGGAACCTCGTGTTGTATAGCAATGGAGCGGTCGTCTGGGCGACGGGCACCAATGGGCGCGCCAACACCAGCGCGGTGATGCAGCCCGATGGCAACTTCGTGCTCTACGAGGGCACCACGCCCCTGTGGACGACCCAGACCAACGGCCACCCGGGCGCGGTGCTCGAGCTGAGAGATGACGGGGCCCTCGTGGTCGTGCAGGCGGGTGTCGTGCTCTGGCACCGGTGAGCGACCTCGCCAGCGCGGTGGTTCTGGGCTGTGGTGCGCCGCCATGGGACGCCTGAAGTGGATACCGGTCGTGCTGGTCGTCGCGCTGCTCGTCGCCGCGGTGGGCGTCCACGAGGTCTCCGTGGGCGCCGTGGCCGACGGGCTGGTGAAAGACCTCGAGGCCGGCCGGCGCCGCACCATCGAGCGCTCGCCGCCCCCACAGAGCCCGAGGCACGAAGACGGCTTCGTCTGCCTGCGCAGCATGCTCGGGGTGAGCCCGACGGACCTCTCGCCTTTCCTGCGCAAGGCCGGTGAACCGGCGGTCGAGCTGACCGACGAGGTGCGTGCACGGCTGAAGGCGCTCAGCCCCTGGGCCACCGCGATGCGGGCCTGCGCGAGCTCCCGGCACCTCACCTTCGGCGCCGGCGCGGCGCCTGAGGATCGCGAGGCGGTGACGGAATGGCTGCGCCTCATCGGCGCGACGCGCGCGTTGTTCGAGTTCACGCGGGTCGAGCTCCAGGTATTGATCGCCGATGCCCAGCCGGAAGTGGCCCTCGAGCGTTGCTCCGAGGCGTGGGCCTTCGCCGCTGACCTCTCCCACCTCGGCCTGATGGAGGCGATGCTGGCGCGCGCGCACATCCGCTCCCTCGCGCCGTCGTGTGGCGCGGCGTTGGCCGCGAGCCCGCCCGACGTGAAGGCCCAGGTGGCGAAGACCTGGGCCACGCTCCCCGCCCGGCTCACCAGCGGCCCGGAGTTGATCGCCACCGAGCGCAAGATGATGGGGCTGCTGTACTTCGGGTGGACGAAGGGCGTGCCCCACGCGACCCCCGCGGCGGACCCGACCTTCCTCCGCAAGCTGACCCTGCAGCGCCAGTGGATCTCGTGGGACCGCGCGATGCGGAAGCTCGAAGCAGTCGCCAACACGCCAGGCCCTGCACGCGTCGCGGCGGCGGCTTCGATCGACACCATCCACCACGCGTGGCCGATGTCGTCGGAGTTCGGCCCCGACGCGGACTACGAGAAGTTCCTGAGGCGCAACGACGAGAGCAACGAGGTGCTGACCCTGATGCTCGCGCTGGCGCTCGACGACGCGAGTGACCGCCCCCACGTGACCCGCGCCCAGGGCACGGTGACGTACACCGGCGCCCAGGGCGAGCCGCTCGTCATCCCCACGGTGAAGCCGTAGCCGTGTCGCCGACGCGGAGGGTGTTGATCAGCATCGGCGTGCTCGTGGCGTCGCTGATCAGCGCGATGGGGCTGGCGGCGTACCTCCAGGCCCGGGCGCTCGCGAAGCAGCTCGTGGAAGACGTCGAGCAGAGCCTCGCGCGGCGCATCGAACGCCCCGGCGCGCGCGACGAGAACGGCTTCGCGTGCTTCGCCGAAGCGCTCGACCACCTGCCGGCCGACCTCGGCCCCTTCGCCCCCAAACGTTCGGACGGGTACGCAGCGCTGGTGGCGAAGGAGCCGCTGCCCCTCGAGGCGAAGGAGGCCCTCACCCGGTTGGGGCCGTGGGCCGCCGAGGTGCGCCGCTGTGGCGACGTGAAGTGGCTCGGCTTCGTCGAGGGCGCCCGGCCGTTCTACGACCCCACAAGCAAGGACAAGCAGGCCGTGGACGCACTGTGGACCGCCGCGCGGCTGACCCGGCTCGAGATGCGGGAACTGCTGCGGGACGCGCAGGGAGACGAGGCCGCGCTGCGCTGTGTGGGGCTGCTGGAGGTCGCGGTCGATCGCGGGAGGCTCAACCTCCGCGAAGCGACGGTGATGGCGAAGGTGGTGATGCAACTGCTGCCCGAGTGCGGCGAAGCGGCGCAGCGACTCCCGCCGACTGCGCGCGGGGACGTGGTCGTGCGCTTCGCAGCGCTCCCCGGACGGCTGGCGGCGAACGCCGAGATCCTCGAATTCGACCGCATCTCCCTCGGCGCCCTGCTCCACGCGGAGTCCCTCACCGAGGCCGACCTCGCCAGGCTGCCGATGGACTTCGGAGGCGTGGTGCTGAGCCCCGTCGAGCGCCTCGCATACAACCGCACCTGGGCGCGGACCGACGCCACGTTGCGACGGCTGATTGTCGTGGCCGACGTGCCCGGTCCCCTGCGCGTCAACGCGGTCGCCGCGGTGTTGAAGAGCGCCGACCTGTGGTGGCTCACGGGGACGCCGATGTCCGAATGGCCGCTGGAGGAGGCGCTCGTTCGCAACGAGGACCTGCGCGCGGTGCTGCGGTTGCTCGCGGACCTCGCGGCCGGCGTGGAGCCGACGTTGCCGTCTGGCTTCACGCAGACACCAGGGGGCATCGCGTTCCCCGACCCGACAGGGAAGAAACTCCTGATCCGCCGGTGAGTCAGGTGTCGCCAGCTCGCGTGCGTGGCGCACCGGCCTCGACGTCGCGGCGCGAGGCCTTCGAGAGGACGCCTGGCGGGACAGGGCGCAGGCCTGCGAGGTGCGCGACTACCGGGTGGTCTCGGGTTCGGTGACGCCGACGAGCCGCTGCGGGTTGACGAGGAGCTCCTCGAAATACTGCGCGCCCGGGTCGGCCCACACCTTCACGCTGGCGGCGTGCACCGGCATGAACCCCTGCGTGCGCTCGACGAAGTCCGACAGGCGAACACCCGTCGCGAGCGAGAGGGTGCCGTCGACGGCGCCTGCGGTGAGCAGCAGCGTCGCCGCCAGCCTCCGCTCGTCCGTCGGCGGTGCCGGAGCCGGCGCGACGTCCGACGACGCGACCAGCAACGTCTCGTTCCGCGAGAGCGCGAAGAACGGCAACGTCCCCACCTTCGAGATGACGACGTCGGTCATCGCGTACCACGCGTGCTGCGAGAGGAAGTCGGCCAGGCCCTGCGACTTCGGGAGGTGGAGGTTGCCTTCCAGCCAGCCCGCCCCGGTGAGGACCCGCGCGCGGACCGTCGATTGCTCACTCATGGCGTCAGCGTACTTCAAGACCTGCGCTGCCCCGGCACTCTGAGAGAATGGAGGCCGACGATGGGTCTGCTCGAGGTCTACAGCGATGGCTCTGCCGAGGAACGGGTGGGGCGGCCCGGTGGCTGGGCCTTCGTCATCGTGGCCGACGGCGAAGTGCTGGCCCGTGGGCAGGGCGCCGCGCGGAAGACCACCAGCCTCGTGATGGAGGTGCAGGCGGCGATCGAGGGGCTGCGCGAGGTGGTGGCGCGCGGCTGGAACGTGACGCACGAGGTGGTGTTGATCAGCGACTCGAGCATCGCGCTCGACATCGCGGCGGGGCGCTTCGTGCCGAAGCCGAAGAAGTACCACGCGCTCGCGTACACGCTGCGGGTGGCGGCGCTCGAGGCGGGGGCCGCGACGAAGTGGGTTCGCGCGCACGCGGGGCACCGGTGGAACGAGCACGTCGACGCGCTCGCCAGCGAGGCCCGGCGGAAGAAGCAGAAGAAGCAGTCCCCTCTCCCTGCGCCAGCGGGGAGAGGGTCAGGGTGAGGGGCCCCGCAACCCGCGTCACGCCAGCCGGAGTTCGATCAACTTCTGCTCCAACTGCTCGACATTCCGTGGCTCCGCCGGCAGCACGCTCTCGGCCTCCGCCGCCGCGAGCAGCACGAACACCTCGCCCACCCGCGCGCCCCACTTCTCGGCCAGCGCCGACGGCAACTCGCTCTGCTCCCCGCGCCGCTTCTGCTCGACCAGTTCCAGCGCGTCACCCAGCCCGTACTGCGGCGCGAGCACCGTCAGGTCCGTCACCACCTCGCCGGTGCGCAGCAGGTGGGCCCCGGTCAGCGCGGTCCGCAGCACGTACAGCAGCTTCTTGGTGCTCTTCCGCGCCGACTGCTCCCACGCGGCCCGCTGCTGTGTCGCGAAGCCCGCGTAGTGCCGCGCCACCCGCGTCGACAGCGCCCCCCGCACCAGCGGCACCAGCGCGTCGAAGCCAGAGCCGGTCTCGAGGCTGAACCCCGAGAGGAACCGCTCGAGGTAGTTGCCATTGCCCTTGAGCACGCCCGACAGCACGCCGCCGAGCTCGTTCGACGAGTAGTCGATCTCCACGCCGTCGATCACCTCGAGCCGCTCTGCCGGTGCCGGCGTCGACGGGAACCCGAGCAGCGACCGCGCCGGCACGAGGTGCACGGCCTTGAGATCGAGATCCGAATCCGGCGAAGGAAAGCCGTACGCGTGGGCGCCCGAGAGCGACACCACGACGTGCCTGCGCTTCGCGGACTCCTGGGCGAGGGCACGCGCGGTGACGAGGCGCTGGGCTGCGGTGAGCGTGGCGAGGGCCGGAGTCATCCCTCCCCGACCTCCGCGGGCGCGCTTCCTGACGGCGTCATCTGCTCGTTGCCGGGCGAGGGGACTTCCCCGCTCCAGGGCCCGGGCACCTGCAACACGTGCCTTCGCGCCAGCTCCCCGTGCACGCGCTGCAGCAACGCATCCGCGCGCGCGAAGTCGGGCTGCTCGGGCAGGCCGCTCGCGTCCCGGGCTGCCTCGAGCGCCGGCGACATCGCCTCGGCCTCGCGCAGCACCTCGTCGAGCGGGAGCTCCCCGCGCTTGATCGACAGCAGCCGCTCGCGGAAGGCGCCGCGCGCCTCGAACGTCGGCCGCCCGGTCTCGAGCCACCCGCGCGCCAGCTCGATCAACCGCAGCAGGTTGTAGGCATTCTTCGGTCGCAGGGCGCGCGCCTCCGGAGGCCGCCGGCCGCCTTCCCGCGCGTACGTGGTCAGCCCGGCGAGGTCGTTGCTCGGGAGCAGCCCCTGGTCCCACAGCGAGCGGTAGAGCTGCTTCAAGTACATGCGCGCCTGGTGCTCCGCGTCGGCCGGGGTCGGCGCGCTGCGCGGGGAGAACGCGGCGAGGCGGCGGCCGAGCTCCTCGAGCGACGGGGCCGGCGCCTCGCACAGCCACGCCAGCACGACGTCGCGGTGCTCGGCGAGGCGCTGGCTGGCTGAGAGCTTGTCGAGCTGGCTGAGCGCGTAGCGGCCGAAGCTCCCGAAGAGCAGCTTCGAGACGAAGGCCTCCCGCGCCTCGAGCACCCACGCGCCCACCTCGTCGAGCGCGCGCACCGTGGGCACGAAGAGCAGCTCGAGCGTGTTGGGGTCGGCCCGCAGCGCCTGGTGCACCAGCTTGCGCACTTCCCAGTACGTCGAGCTGCCGTCGGCGCTGACGAGATCTTCCGGCGGCTCGGCGAGCCCCCCCGTCCACGAGAAGGGGAGCGCGAACGCCCCACGTACGTCGGTGTCGCTCGACGCATCGGCCAGGCCCCAGGCGTGACTGCCCACCGTCGCCTCCAGCACGCGACAGGGAAAGAGGGCCTGCCACGCGGCCTCGCGGCGCTGCGCGAAGTGCATCTGCCCGGCGCGGCGCGGCGTGAGCTCGCCGCGCGCGTACCAGAGCTCGCCGACGCCGGTGACGAGCACGTCGAAGCCTCCGTCGCGCGCACGCACGACCCGGCCCACGAGGCCCTGCGGCACCCGGCGGCCGTGCAGCATCCGCTCGACGCGCAGGGTGACCTCCGTGCCGTGCGGCAGCGGGACGGAGAGCGGGTCGACCTCGCTGAGGGCGGAGATGCGGGTGGTCATGGTTTCCCCAGAGACATCCCATGCGCGCCACCCTGACCGCGCAACAAAACCCGAAGGGTGCGTGGGCTGATCAGTGACCTGCGGCCAGAGAGCGTCTCGGGTACCCGCCGAAAATTGGCGGCCAGACCCGTTGACATCAAAGCCTGCGGAATGCGCGGCTCATCGAGTCGATCAGCTGCTCGTCGGGAACGAGGACCTTCGCGCGAAGCACCTGCGCATCGACGCGCGCGGCGGGGTCTTCGTGTTCGACCGACGCGGCACCGGGCGTTCTCACGGCGCGTGACGCGCGGGCTCGCGATCGGGACGCTGGCGCTTTCCGGGGCCGTCGGGCGCCTTCGCGGTGCCTCTCTGCGGTCGCGTCGGCTGGAGCGAGCGCGCCCTGCGGCGGCCGATCATTCGGGCATCGCGGCGTTCGCGGTAGTATCGCCGCGGTCCGGGGGAGTTCGTCATGGCGATGCCGTTCGCAGCGCGCTGGGAAGTCACTTCACTGCGCTGGAACCACGGCTCCTTCGTCGAGGCGGCCAAGGTGAAGCCGCTGCTCGGCCAGGGCACCGGCGACTGGTGGGTCGAGCGCACCGTGGCGGACCTCAGGCCGGCACACCGCGCCCGGGTGCAGCGTCGCTGGTGGCTCGCCTCGGAGCTGACCTCGCTGGCCTGGCCCGCACTCATCGACGCCGGCGACGAAGGCGATGCCCCCTGGGCCGTCATCGAGACCCCGGGCCGCCGCACCGACGGCACCTTCCCCTTCAGCGAGCCGCAGCTCGCGCTCAACGCCGCGCGCGGCCTGGCGATGGGCGTCGCGGAGGCCGAGGGCCTGCTGCTGCGGCACTGCACCTCGCCCCACCTCTCGGTGCGCGCGTCGATGCTGGGCCGCGACGAGAACGGGCGGCTGCGCCTGCACCTCGCGGCGCTCGACCCCGAGCCCGACTCCGGCTTCCCCCTCACCCCCGCCACGTGGATGTGGACCGCCGAGGAGCTCTTCGGCCAGCCCCAGACCGCGCGCTCCAACGTCTTCGCGCTTGGGTGGCTGCTGACGCTGATGCTCACCGGCCGTTCGCCCTACGGACCTTCCACCGGGGCCTCCGAGAAGCAGCAGCGCGAGGCGCTCAAGCCGCTCGTGGCCCAGGGCAAGCTGGCGCTGGTGCTCCCCGAGGCGCTCAAGGCGGTGGAGCCCATCCTCCGCCGCGCGCTCTCGCCCAACGCCGCCCAGCGTTACGCCAACGCTGGTGCCTTCGCCGAGGCCCTCGCGGTGCTCGCGCCGGGCACGCCGCAGACCCGCTCGACGGCCGATGGGCGGGTGAAGCTCGCGGTGCCGACCTTCGACCCGCGCTACGAGTGGTTGCCGCCTCAGCTCGAAGCCCGGCTCCTCACCGCGGTCGACGAGTCGGTGACGTGGACCGAGCTCGCGCAGGAGCTCGACGTGGGCCACTCGCCGCGCGCGAAGCTGCTGCGGGGCGACACCTCGGCGCAGGCCGAGCTCGCGCCGACGCTCGAGGGCGAGCGGCTCGAGCTGACCTGGCGTCACGGCTACGTGCGCGCGATGTCGGTGGCGCCGCTCGGCAACGGCAAGGGTCCGGAAGGCGAGGGGCGCGTGCTCGAGCTGACCGCTTTCCTGCAGCACCCCAGCCTGCGCTTCTTGAACGACCTGACGCTCTCGGGGCCGTTGCCGCACGCGAGGCTCTGGCTCGAGGTGCTGCAGCGCTACGCCCCGCCCGGGCTGCGGCGCATCACCACCAACGCCATCGCCGCGACCGACACCGTCGCCGTCGACATCGCGTTCCGCTTTCCGCGGTGGACGTGGGTGTGGGGTACGGGAACGGCGTCGACCGGCGGCGGCCTGTTCAAGAAGCTCTTCGGTCGCTGAACCCAGCCCGCAAAGACGAAGCCGACGCGCCGCGACTTCGGCAACGCGTCGGCCGGCCTCACCTCGAGGGTGTCAGCGCGTGGCGAGCTGCTTCAACGCAAGGCGCATCTCTTCCCACGGACTGCCCAGCGAGACGCCGCTGGTGTCATCGAGCAGCCGCTTCGCCTCGGCCACGTTCGAGGGCCCGGCGACCAGCGCATAGAAGCGCGAGACGAGCTCGCCGACGACCGACGACGCGTCGGGATCCGAGTGCATGTACCACTCGAAGTAGGTCTCCAGACGCTCAGCGACACTGTTGACCGATTCGTTCACCATGCGGCCTCCCGTGATTCGTTGTGCAGGGTCCAGACTCACCAGGGGCCGATTTACCGGCCTGGCAAGTATTCTGACGACCCGGGGAGATCCGCGCTGTGAAACTTTGGGGTGCGATCTTCGCGCACGTGATCGCACCCGCATAAGAAACAGCTACTTACGGCGCGAGCACGGTCCCGGTAGCGCCGTTGGCGTGGAGGGGCACCCCGCGCTGCCCGACGATTTCGCCGTTCCGGGTGGCGGTGACCTGCACCGAGGTGCCGGGGAGATTGAAGATGACGAGGTCGCCGGTGGGGCCGGTGCGAGTCAGCGTCATCGTCGGCAGGCCGCTCGCGCCGACGTAGCGCACGACGCCCGCGTCTCCCGTGGTGACCTCGGCGCCCTCCACGGGGTTGCCGTCGCAGTCTTCGACGGTGACGGCCAGCACCGCAGTGCCGTCGACGAGCGTGACGCTGGCGACGGCGGCCGCGAGGGTGCGCGCCGAGCCGTCGAAGAGCACGAGCTCGAGACCGCTGCGGTCGTAGCGCCAGGGCGACTCGGGGACGGCGTAGGAGACGTAGAAGCCAGCGTCGACGTTGGGCGAGGTGGCGCGCACTTCGCCGGCGACCGCGGTGCAGCCGGCGTCGTACGCGAGGCGATAGAGCCCCCCGTCACCCGAGGTGGTGGACGCGAGGACCGTTCCGTCGAGCGCGAGGAGCTCGAGCACCACGCCCGGGAGCCCGTTGCGGGTGAAGGCGGCGCGGGTCGAGTTGCCGGTGATGACCAGCTCCGGCTGCCCTCCGGCAGACGGTGTGCGGCCGCGGCACGAGAAGTCGAAGCCACCGTCCCAACCGGCGTCGATCGAAGCGTCGGGGCGATCGCCCAGGCACACCGGCGGAGGCGGCCCGGCATCGACCCCTGCGTCGACGGTGGGTCCCGCGTCAGGGCCAGGCGTCTCGCTCTTGCCGCAGCCAAACGCCAGCACCACCGCCAGCACCACCGTCGTCGCGCGCCTCACGTCAGTGGACCGCGAAGCCGCGGGCGGCGAGCTGCGTCTTGACCAGGTTCTCGGCGGCGAACCAGTCCTGCACCTGCGAGCCTCCGCGGAACTGGCGGCGCTGCGCGAGCCGGAAGGCCTCGAGGCGCACGAGCTCTTCGAGCTCGGCACGGGAGATGGTGCGCACCGCGGTCTCGACGACGGACGTCTTCGCGGCGGCGAGGACGGGCACCGTGACGGGAGTCTTCGCGGCGAGGGCGGGCGCGGCGACCGGGGCCTTCGCGGCGACGGTGGCCTTCGCGAGCACGGGCGTGGCGACCGGGGCCTTCGCGGCGAGGAGCGACGCGGCGACGACGGGCTTCACGGCGACGGGCGTCTTCGCGGAGGCGACGACGGGCTTCACCGCGACGGGCGCCTTCGCAGCGACGACGGGCTCAGCCGCGACGGGCGCCGAGGGCGACGGGTCGATCATCACCATGCGCTCACGCTTCACGGCGCGCTTCGTCGCCGTGGTGACCTTCTTGGTGGTGACCGCGCTCTTCGTCTTCGACCTGGGCTTCGTCGTCATGGGCTTCCCCGCGTGAGAGCGCTCGTTGATGAGCGCGCTGCGCCTCTACCTCAATGTGGGGGGCTGTGTGCAGGGCGGCCGATCGATTCGGCGGGTGAAGGGGAAAAGAACAGCAATCAATGGTGGTTGCGTTGGCGATGGAGTGAGTTCAGGGTCCGGAAGATGATCCATCGGCAGGGTCGTTGCCGAGGAGGAGTCGATGCCGGTGACCGATTGGGACGCCTTCAACCGTGCCGCCGCACGGGACCGTCTCGAGGCCTTCGCGGCGCAGTTGCGAGACCAGGCCAGGCTCCACGGGCTGACGCCGGCGGCCGACGGGCCCAGGGGACCATGGGCGGGGCCCGACGCGGCGCGCGCCGAGTTCTTTCACGGGCTGTGGAAGGCCTGGTGCGATCTCCAGATCGAGCGCAACGAAACCTGGCACGTCGTCGGCAATCAGGGCGGCACGGCAACCAACGGCTGATGGGCGAGCGCCAGGCGTCGCCGAATTCGCCGCGAGCGCTTCGAACAGGAGCAGGACGCACTGAAGGCCTCGTTTCATGCGGTCATCGCTGAGGGTGCTTCGGAGTCGATGGACGTGCTCCGTGCCCGGCAACTCCTGGCCTACGTCGAGACGGTTCCCACTCCGTGTATGGGAGACGCCCCGCGCAAGCGGAAGTGACGTGTCACCGCCCTCGAAGGACAGTTGCCTGGCGACCCGCGAGGTCCTCAACCGTGTCGGCGACACGGCTTCAGGCGACCGACGTGCCCGAGCGCGTCGACTTCCGCCGGCTCGCGTTGATCAGCGATGGGTTGTTCGACGTGGTGGACGCACTCGCCGACGCGAACTGAGCGCGTTCGTGAATAGAGTCCGCCCATGACACCTGAAGAACGGGGACAGGCGCTCGAGGCGTTGCGCGTCGAAATCCGCGCGCTGAAATACGGTCAGCGCATCGGCTACTGGACCCTGATGGACCTGCTCGACCAGGGCGAACCGGAGCTCTCCCGCGCCCTCGACGTCGAGCTCCACGTGCTCGAGAAGGCCGGGGAGCTCGCCTTCGACGCCAGCAAGGGGACCGAGTCGATCATCGAGCGGCGGGGTCCGGCCCCGAAGGCGAAGCGCGTCGTGAAGAAGAAGTCGATCGCGGCGAAGAAGAAGCCCGCTCCGAAGACGAAATCGAAATCAAAATCGAAGCCGGCCCCGAAGAAGAAGAACCCGCGGCGATGACCCGACGAACGCGCGGCGCGCTCCTGGCCGGGGTCGCGCTGCTCTCGGCGGTGACGTACGTCGTGCTCCGTCCGGCACGCGCGCTGCCTCCGGGCTTCGTCTCGCTGCGACAGGCACCGACGTTTCAGGACGCCGCCTTGCTCGCCCGCGCGGGGGCGCTCCCGGTCGCGGCGACGTACCCGCGGCCGCTCCTCACCCAGGGCAACCCGTCCTCGTGCGGGCCGACCAGCGTGGCGAACGTGCTGCGTTCGACCGGCGCGGCCGTCACCGCCGACGACGTCGCCGCCCACGGCACGGGCTGCTTCAACGGGTTCTGTTTCGCCGGCCTGACGCTCGAGCAACTGCGCTCCGCGGCCCAGTCGAGCGCGCCGGGGTGGAAGGTCACGACCCACCACCCCGCGACCATCGAGGCGCTCCGCGAGGAGCTCCGTCACACGAACGACGAGGCGCGCCGCTACGTCATCAACTTCCACCGCGTTCCGCTCTTCGGCACCGGCGGCGGCCACCACTCGCCCATCGGCGGCTACCTCGAAGCGGAAGACCTCGTCTTCGTGCTCGACGTCAACGCGAGCTACGGGCCA
>JBBRUE010000009.1:0-25995 GCA_038248085.1 Myxococcales bacterium
GATGAGAGGCCCGCGCGAGGAGCACGCCGCGCGGTTGGCCGGGCTCGAGGCGGACGCGGCCCGCGCCGTGAGGGCTCACCTCCACCACGTGACAGGGTTTCCCCTCGGGCCAGGCGACGAGCGAATCACCCACCTCGAGCGCACCGCTGAGCACGTGCACGCCTGTCCACCCGCCGTCGTCACTGCCGAGTTGAACGACCGCGCGCGTGAGCCTCGGCACGGGGAGCGGCTGGACGGCCTGGAGACGCTCGGAGATGGTGGGACCTCGGTACCAGTCCATGCGCGTGCTGCGGCGGACGACGTTGTCGCCCTCGAGCGCGGCGACGGGGATGGTCTCCACCACCAGGTCGAGCGCGCCGGCGAGGGCGCGCAGTTCGTTCTCGAGGCGCACGGCGACGGCCTGCGAGTAGCCGACCGCGTCCATCTTGTTGAGGCACACCACCACCTCGCGCAGCCCGAGGCCCGCGAGCATCACCAGGTGGCGTCGCGTTTGCGGCTGGATTCCCCGCTCGGCGTCGACCAACAGCACCGCGGCGTCGGCCGAGGACGCGCCGGTCGCCATGTTCTGCACCAGCTCGGTGTGGCCGGGCACGTCGGCCACCAGCAACCGCCGCGTACCCAGCACGAGGTGGCGCCAGGCGACGTCGAGGGTGATGCCCTTCTCACGTTCGAGGATCAGCCCGTCGGTGAAGAAGGCGAGGTTGAGGGACGCCGCGCTCGCCTTGCGCACCGCCTCGAGTTCGTCGGTGAAGACGCGGCCGGCGTCGCTCATCAGGCGGCCGAGCAGCGTGCTCTTGCCGTCGTCGACCGAGCCGGCGACCGCGACGCGTGCGGGGCGCATCAGAAGTACCCCTCGAGCTTGCGGCGCTCCATGGCGGCGTCGGAGGCGCGATCGTCGGCGCGCGTGGCCCCGCGCTCGCTGATGGTGCTGTGTTCGATCTCGGCGATGACCTCCGCGATGGTGGTGGCGTCCGACTCGACGGCGGCGGTGCAGGTCGCGTCACCCACGGTGCGAAAACGAACGCGCCGCGTCTCGCAGCGTTCCCCCGGCTCGCGCTCGATGAAGGGGGTCTCGGCGTACCAGAGCCCGTCGCGCCGGAAGACGCTGCGCTGGTGCGCGAAGTAGATCGACGGCAACGCCATCTCCTCCTGCTCGATGAAGCGCCACACGTCGAGCTCGGTCCAGTTCGAGAGGGGGAAGACCCGGAAGTGTGCGCCCGCGTCGAGGTGCGGGTTGATCAGGTCGAACAGCTCGGGGCGTTGTCGCGCAGGGTCCCACTTGCCGCCGACGCGCACCGAGAAGAGGCGCTCCTTGGCCCGCGAGCGCTCCTCGTCACGCCGCGCGCCGCCGAACACCGCGTCGAAGTGGTGCTGCTCGATCGCGTCGAGCAGCGTCACCGACTGCAGCCCGTTGCGGCTCGCCCGGGGCCCGCGCACGTCGGCGACCCGGCCGGCGTCGATCGAGGCCTGGACCGAGGCGATGATCAGTTCCACGCCGAGCTCCGCACAGCGCTGGTCGCGGAAGGTGAGGGCCTCGGGGAAGTTGTGGCCGGTGTCGACGTGCATCACCGGGAAGGGCAGTGGTCGCGGCCAGAACGCCTTCTCGGCGAGCCGCAACATGACCGCCGAGTCCTTGCCGCCCGAGAAGAGCAGCACCGGGCGCCGACACGTGGCGACCGCCTCGCGAATGAGGAACACGGCCTCCGTCTCGAGCCAGTGAAGGGGCATCGGCGCGCACTATGAATGCGAACTCGCTGGTGGGCACGAGCGGAGTGATCCACGCTCCGCGCCCATCTACCGGGGAGCACCATGGCCAGGCGATACTTCGAGTTCTCTGAGGGCGCGTCGAACAAGTTCTGGGAAGTATGGGTCGACGGCGGAAAGGTGCTCACCCGCTACGGGAAGATCGGCGCTTCCGGCCAGACCACGGTGAAGGACGAGGGCTCGGCGGACGCAGCGCAGAAGCTCCACGACAAGCTGGTGCGGGAGAAGACCGGCAAGGGTTACGCAGAGAAGAGTGGTGGCGGTGACGCCGCGCCGGCCCCGGCGAAGGTCGCTGCCCCGGTGAAGGTGGCTGCACCCACGAAGACCGCCGCTCCCGCGAAGCCGACCGCGCCCGCTGCTGCGCCGGTCGTCGCCGCGCCGGCGGCCGTAGAGCCCGGCTTCCGCCGCTTCGAGTTCTCCGAGGGAGGCTCGAACAAGTTCTGGGAAGTGAAGGTCGACGACTCGACGCAGCTCGTCCGCTTCGGGAAGATCGGCACCGCCGGCCAGGAGAAGGAGAAGGACTTCGACGGCCCCGGCGAGGCGAAGGCCGACACCAAGAAGCTGATCGCCGAGAAGACCGGCAAGGGCTACGTCGAGGTCGGTGGCAAGCCGAAGGCCGTGGGCAACCCCGAGCTCGAGGCGGCGATCGAGAAGAACCCGGATGATCCCACCGGCTACCTCATCTACGCCGACTGGCTGCAGGCGAAGGGCGACCCGCTGGGCGAGCTGATCATGCTCCAGCACAAGGCCGCCACCGAGCCCGCCAAGGCGAAGGACCTCAACAGGACCGCGAACGCGCTGATCAAGAAGCACAAGCAGGCGTTGTTCGGGGCGCTCGCCGAACTGGAAGAGAATGGCGACGACAAGGGCATGACGGTCGAGTGGCAGTTCGGCTTCATGAAGAAGGTCGCCCTGCGCGGTGAAATGTTCGACGACGGCGACGGGGGTGACCCGGCGGAAGACCTCGCGAACTTGCTCGACCTGCCGGCGGCCCGCTTCATCCAGGGCCTCGAGCTGGGGCCGTTCCCGGGCGAAGAGGAGATGTCGCTCCAACCGTTCATCGACGTCCTCGAAGAGAAGAAGGCGCCGGCGACGCTGCGCGAGCTGTACCTCGGCAAGATCGGCGACTGGGACATCTCGAGCACCAGCACCGGTGACTTCGAGCCCCTGGCGAAGCTCTTCCCGAAGCTCGAGCGGCTCACGCTCCACGCCGGCAACATCAGCCTCGGCAAGAACGTGTCGTTGCCCGAGCTGAAGGAGCTCACCATCGAGACCGGTGGGCTCTCGAAAGATGACATCAAGCAGATCTGCGCGCTCAAGGCGCCGAAGCTGGAGCGGCTGTCGATCTGGTTCGGGGCGGAAGAATACGGCGCCTCGGGTGGCCTGAAGGACATCCAACCCATCCTCTCGGGCACGGCGTTCCCGAAGCTCAAGCACCTCGGCATCATGAACTGCGAGTGGGTCGACGAGGCGGTGAAGGAGCTGCCGAAATCGAAGATCCTCAAGCAGCTCACCTCGCTCGACCTCTCGATGGGCTGCATCAGCGACGCCGACGTGGAGGGGATGATCGCCACCGGTGCCTTCAAGCACCTCGACTCGGTGAACCTCGACGACAGCGCGCTGACCCCGGCCATCAAGCCGAAGCTCAAGGACCTCGCGAAGTCGGCCAACTTCGGCAAGGAACAGGACCCCGAGCGCGCGGGCGACGATCACTACCGCTACTGCTCCGTCGGCGAGTGAGCGCGCTGGTCGGCACGCACGACGTGCTCTTCGTCACCCTCGACACGCTCCGCTACGACGTGGCGGTGCAGTCGTTGGCCGAGGGGCGCACGCCGAACCTCGCGCGCGTGGTGCCGGGGGGCACGTGGGAAGAACGCCACTCGCCCGCGACCTTCACCTACGCGGCGCACCACGCCTTCTTCGCGGGCTTTCTTCCCACCCCGGCGAGACCGGGGCCTCATCCCCGTCGCTTCGCCGCGCGCTTTGCCGGCAGTGAGTCGACCGGTGACGACACCATCGTCTTCGACACCGCCGACATCGTCAGCGGCTTCGCGGCGCGCGGGTACCACACGCTGTGCGTCGGGGGCGTCGGCTTCTTCAACCTGCAGAACCCGCTGGGCCGCGTGCTCCCCGGGTTCTTCGTTGAGCAGCACTGGCGGCCGGAGCTGGGCGTCACCGAACCGCGCTCCACCGAGCACCAGGTCGCGCAGGTCGTCGCCAGCCTCGCGGCGCTGAGTGACGAGCGGCGGTGCTTCACCTTCGTCAACGTCTCGGCGCTCCACCAGCCCAACCGGTGCTACCTCCCCGGTGCGACCGAAGACTCGAAGGACACGCAGGCCGCCGCGCTCGCCTACGTCGACACGCAGGTGCCGGCGCTCTTCGCGGCCGTCGCCCGGCGAGCCCCGTGCCTGGTGTTGATCGGCTCGGACCACGGCACCTCCTACGGCGACGACGGGTACCACGGGCACCGCCTCGCCCACCCGGTGGTGAGCACCGTGCCGTGGGCAGAGTTCACGTTGCCCCGCGGCTGGCAGCCGGTATGAGTGACGCTCTGATGCGCGCGCTCGATGGCCCCGCCTACGTGCAGTACCAGTACGGCTACCCGCACAAGACCGCGTACCGCGCGTTCCCCACGCCGCTGCCGCTCGAGCGCGTGTGGGGCTCAGAAGACCAGCGCGCGCTCTCGCTCTACATGCACGTGCCGTTCTGCGAGATGCGGTGCGGCTTCTGCAACCTCTTCACCGTCGCCGGACCGCTCGAGGCGGTGATGGAGCGCTTCGTGGCGACGCTCGAGCGCGAGGCCGCGGTGGTGCGGCGCGCGGTGCCCGGGGCGGGCTTCTCGCGCGTGACCATCGGGGGAGGAACGCCGAGCCTGTTGCCTGCGAAGTTGCTCGCCCGCGTGCTCGACGTCGCCGAGCGGACGATGGGCGCGCGGCTCGAAGACGTTCCATTCTGCGTCGAGGTCTCGCCCGAGACGACGACGGTGGAGAAAGCCCGATTGCTGGTCGACCGCGGCGCCGATCGCATCAGCATCGGGGTGCAGAGCTTCCTCGAAGCCGAGACCCACGCGCTCGCCCGGCCGCAGGAACGCGCAGTGGTGGAAGCGGCGCTCGATGCGCTCCGGAACGCTGGCGTCGAGACCCTGAACCTCGACCTCATCTACGGCATCGAGGGCCAGACCCCGGCCACGCTGCTGGAGTCGATCCACACCGCGCTCCGCTGGCGGCCCGAAGAGCTCTACCTCTACCCGCTCTACGTGCGACCGAAGACCTTCCTCGGGAAGAGCACGCGCGCGTGGGACGACTTTCGCCTCGAGCTGTACCGCGTCGGCCGCGAGGCGCTGCTCGCCGCGGGGTACCGGCAGATCTCCATGCGCTGTTTTCGCGCGGCCCATGCCCCGGCGCCGTTCGGTCCGGCGTACCGGTGCCAGGACGACGGGATGATTGGCCTGGGCGTCGGCGCGCGCTCGTACACCACCTCGGTGCACTACTCGTCGGAGTGGGCGGTCTCGCCGCGCGCCGTCCGGGGAATCATCGACGCGTACGGTGAACGTGACGACGGGTCGTTCGCGCTGGTGCACCACGGCATCGCGCTCGACGACGCGGAGCAACGCCGCCGGCACCTCATCCTCTCGCTGCTCGCCGACGGCCTCGACGCGAAGCTGTACACGTCTCGGTTCGCGCGTGAGGCCTCCGCCGACTTCCCCGAGCTCGCGACGCTGGTCGAGGCGGGGCTCGCCACGCGGAACGCCGAGGGCTGGGTGCTGACCGCGGGCGGGGTGGAGCGCTCGGACGCCATCGGCCCGTGGCTCCAGTCGGCGCCGGTGAGCTCGATGATGGAGGCCTTCGAGGTCCGATGAAGCCGCTGACGATCCTCTACCGGGGCCCGCTCTCGAGCTGCAACTACGGCTGCGAGTACTGCCCCTTCGCCAAGCGCCACGAGACGAACGAGCAGCACGCGGTCGACGCGGCGGCGCTCTCGCGTTTCACCACCTGGGCGCTCGCGCGGACCGCCGCTCCGTTGCGCGTGTTCTTCACGCCGTGGGGCGAGGCGCTGACCCAGGTGCGCTACCACCACGCGATGTGCGAGCTGAGCCACGCCGCGCACGTGACGCGCGTGGCGGTGCAGACCAACCTCTCGGCGCGCCTCGACTGGCTCGACGAGGCCGCCGTCTCGAAGCTGGGGCTGTGGGCCACCTTTCACCCCGGGTGGACCCCGCTCGATCGCTTCGTCGCGCAATGCGAGCAGCTGCTGTCGAGGGGCGTGCGCTTCAGCGTGGGCGTCGTCGGCTTCCCCGAGCACCGGCCTCACGTCGAGGCGCTGCGCCGTGCGTTGCCCGCGTCGATCTACGTGTGGATCAACGCGGTGAAGAAGCTGACCGCGACCTACACCGCCGACGAGCTCGCCTTCTTCGAGTCGGTCGACCCACTCTTCCGCTTGAACCTCACGCCGCACCCCAGCCTCGGCCGGGCCTGCCAGGCCGGCGAGACGGTCATCTCGGTCGACGGAGACGGCGTCGCGCGGCGCTGCCACTTCATCCCCACGCCGATCGGCAACCTCTACGACGACGGGTTCGACGCGGCGCTCTCCGCGCGTGCGTGCACCAACGACACCTGCGGCTGCCACATCGGCTACGTGCACCTCGACTACCTCGAGCTGCGCAAGGTCTTCGGGGCCGGCTTGCTCGAGCGAATCCCCGCGGACCTGAGCGCCTCGCGGATCTCCCACCCGTAGGCCGAGAGGCCGTCGACGGTGAGGTTGGGGATGAGGTCGCCGAAGGCGTTGGCCTCGATGACGCGGTGGCGCGCGAGGCCGGGCTCGAACATCACGTCGAGGCCCACGTGGAGCGAGCGGTAGAGCGCCGCGACGCGCCGGCAGGTGTCCATCGCCTCGGCCCACGCGCCTTCGGGCATCGCGGCCTGCAAGGCTTCGAGGTCGCCCCGCCAGCCGCCGAGGTGGAGGTTGGTGATGGGGTGCTCGTTCTGCCGCACCACCACGAAGCGCGGCTCGCCGGCGATGCACAGCACCCGGCAATCGAAGAAGTCCCCGGCGAGCTTCGCCTTGGGGATGGCGCGCTCGACCTGCGCTCCCTGCGCGAGCACGAAGTCGAGGGCGCGGTGCACGTCGGTCGGCGTGCGGTAGTGCGAGAGGCGCAGGTTGTTGAACCAGCGCGGCGCGTCCCACTCCAACGAGGTGCGGATGCTGGCGCCGGTGCGGGTGAGCGAGACCAGCAGCACCCCGCTCGCCGACGAGCCCATCGAGGGCTTCACGAAGGCCTGCTTCCAGCCCTGCGCGCGGAGGGCCTCGAGGAGCGCCTCGGCCGAGTCCGGGACGTCCTCGAGGAACTCGGGCACCGGAATGCCTGCAGCGAGGAAGCGGCGGGAGGTGCGGCGCTTGTCGAAGAGCTCGTCGATCTCCGTGGGCTCGTTGAGCACGGTCCATCGAGGCCGCGCCCCGAAGACCCTCGAGAGCGCCTCGAGGGTGCGTTGGAAGCCCCGGTGCGTGAGGGCCGGGGCGATCACCTCGCCACGTCGCTCGGGGTAGCGGGCGGCTTTCGCGAACCCCCCGGCCTTCAGCAGCTCACGCTCGACCGCGAAGTCTTCGCCGAACGAGTCGATGCGCACCAGGCGCGGCTGGTCGTCGAAGCGCTCGAGCACCGAGACGTCGCGCAGCACCTCGAGCCACGGCACCACGTCCGCTTCGGGCAGGTCGGCCTCCCGCAGCGCGTCCTGGAAGAGGCCTACGCGGCGGTTGGCCGGGTTGCCGATGAGGAGGAAGCGCGCCACGGGCCGACGCTACCGCACTGGGTTCGACCCGGGTCGGCCGCGGCCTGAGCCGAGCGCTCCACTCGCCCGATGACTTGGCAGGCCGCGGTGCCCACAATGCGGCCTCCATGAACGTGCTCGTCCTCAACTGCGGCAGCTCGAGTGTGAAGTACCAGGTCATCGACACCGCGAGCGCCGCGGTGCTGCACCAGGGCGTCATCGAGCGCATCGGCCCGCTCATCACCCACGCCGAGGCGCTGGCCCGGGTGCTCGAGGAGACAAAGGCCTTCCCCATCGCGGCCGTCGGCCACCGCGTGGTGCACGGCGGCGAGAAGTTCGTCGACGCGGTGCGCATCGACGACGCCGTGGAGCAAAATGTCGAGGCCTGCGTTCCCCTCGCGCCGCTGCACAACCCTGCCAACCTTGCCGGCATTCGCGCTGCGCGGGCGAAGCTGCCGGGCGTGCCGCAGGTCGCAGTGTTCGACACCGCGTTCCACGCGCGCATGCCGCGCCGGTCCCGCACCTACGCCCTCGACGTCGACGTCGCGGCGAAGCACGGCCTGCGCCGCTACGGCTTCCACGGCACCAGCCACGGGTACGTCGCGCAGCTCGCGGCGAAGCACCTCGGGCGCCCGCTCAATGAGCTGCGCCTGGTGACGCTGCACCTCGGCAATGGGGCGAGCGCGTGCGCGGTGGAGTTCGGTCATTCCACCGACACCAGCATGGGCCTCACGCCGCTCGAGGGCCTGGTGATGGGCTCGCGCAGCGGCGACCTCGACACCGGGGTGGTGCTCGCGCTGCTGTGCAGTGGTGAGTACGACGTGCACTCGCTCGACGTGATGCTCAACTCGAAGTCGGGCCTCGTGGGGCTCTCGGGCGTGAGCAACGACCTGCGCGACATCGAGAAGCGGGCGAGCGAGGGCGACGACCGCTGCCGGCTCGCGGTGTCCGTCTTCGCGCACCGGGTGCGCAAGTACATCGGCGCCTACGCCGCGGCGATGGGAGGCCTCGACGCGGTGGTGCTCACCGGCGGCATCGGGGAGAACGCGGTCGCGATGCGGCGCCGCATCCACCAGCGCCTCGAGTTCCTCGGGCTGGTGCTCGACGAAGACCTGAACGCCGACGCGAAGGTGACCCGCGCCCAGCCGGTGGCCACCATCTCGGCCGAGCACAGCCGCGTCGCGGCGCTGGTGGTGAAGACCGACGAGGAGCTGTCCATCGCCAGGCAGACCGCCGCGCTCGTCGACGAGAGGACGGCGGTGAAGAGCCCGCGGCCCATTCCCATCGCCATCTCGGCGCGGCACCTCCACCTCGACGCGGCGACCTTCGCGAAGCTCTTCGGCGACGGGGCGACGCCGACGAAGCTGCGCGACATCAGCCAGCCGGGCCAGTACGCGTGCGAAGAGAAGGTGAACCTCATCGGGCCGCGCAACCGGCTCGACGGCGTGCGGTTGCTCGGGCCGTTGCGCGCGGCGCCCCAGGTGGAGGTCAGCCGCACCGATGAGTTCCTGCTCGGCGTCGACGCGCCGATTCGTGACTCGGGGAAGACGGCGGGCAGCGCGCCCATCACCCTCGAGGGGCCGAAGGGCACCGTGCAGCTCGCGGAGGGGTTGATCTGCGCCAAGCGCCACATCCACATGGCGCCTGAAGACGCACACGCCTACGGGGTGGTGGACGGCGACGAGGTGGAGGTCGCCATCGCCAACGGTCCGCGCGACCTCGTCTTCGGTGACGTGCTGGTGCGCGTCAGCTCGAAGTACAAACTCGAAATGCACCTCGACACCGACGAGGCCAACGCCGCGGAACTCAACCCTGGCGCACAGGGGCAACTCACCTACACCGACGTCTTGGGCGCGAGCGCAGTGCTGCAGAAAAAGCGCGCCCCGCTCGACGAGTAGGCCCGCAGACACTGCGCGTTGATCTTCCCGGAACGCTGCTTACCGTGAGGTTCGGGGCAGCGCGTGCACGACACGACCGTCAGACTGTTCGACTTCCTGGACGCGCTTCCAGACGCGATGGTTTTGATCGACGCGAGCGGGCGCATCGCGCACGTCAACGCCGGGTTGACCACGCTGCTCGGCTACCCGCCGGAGTCGTTGGTCGGGCACCAGCTCTCGGCGCTCATTCCGCCACGGTTTCGCGAGCAGCACCTCGCCCACACCCGCGAGTTCATGCGCTCCGGAAAACCCTCTGCCATGAGCGATCGACCGATGGTCTTCGCGCTGGCGCAGGGCGGCATCGAGCGGGCGGTCAGCATCTCCCTGGGCGCGCTCCAGCTCGATGAACAGCGCTGCACCGTCGCCGTGCTGCGGGACGCCTCCTGCTTCCAGCAGAGCCTGGGGGAGGTCGTCGCCCGGGCCGAGACGGATGCGCTCACCGGCCTGGGCAATCGCCGCGCGGCGCTGTCGAGCCTCGAGCACCTCGTGGAGAGCGGGCAGCCGTTCGCGGTGCTCTTCCTCGACCTCGTGGGCTTCAAGCAGTTCAACGACCGGCACGGCCACCACGTCGGCGACGAGGTGCTGGCCGCGGTGGCCGGGCGCATCCGGGCCTCGGTGCGTTCGCCCGATATCGCCGCGCGCCTCGGGGGCGACGAGTTCCTCGTGCTGATGACGGGGCTGCGCGACGGCGGGCTGCTCCAGGCGCGCGCCGAGGCGATGTCGAAGCACATCGTTCAGCCGATGCACGTGCGCACCGTGACGCAGGGGCCGGGGGTCACCATCGGCGCGGCGCTCTTTCCGCGGCACGCGACCACCGCAGAGGTCCTGCTCCAACGCGCCGACCAGGCGATGTACCGCGCGAAGCGCGAGGGCCTCAGCTTCTGTCTCGCGGGAGAGACCCCGGTGCGCTTTGCGTCGTCTCCTGCGAAGCTGGCCGCTCCGCAACCTGGTGAGCACCACCCGCCGTCAGGTTCGTGACGCTCGGCGAAGCAGCGGGGATGGTTCGCGGCCCGTTAGCTGATCAGCTCATGGAGCTCGAGGCCACGACCCAGGAACTGCGCGAGGCCCGTGTCCTCCTCGAGCGCCAGGCTGCGCAACTCCGCGCCTTCGAAGCCGATCGCCAGGCACTCACCGCGTTGCTGGCGCACGACCTTCGCGCGCCCCTCACCACCATGCGGGCCAATCTCGACTGGGCGACAGGGGAGCTGCCACCCGGCTTCGACGTCGAGGTCGTCAGCGCGCTCACCGAGGCGCGCCAGCTGACCGATCGCCTCGCGGGCATGCTCGGCGACCTGGTCCACATCGCGCGCTTCGAGGCCGGCACGCCGCCCGCGCGCGAGGCCCAGCCTTGCGGGGCGATGCTCGGACGGTTGCAGCGGCAGCTCGAGGTGCAGGGACGCGGGCGCAAGGTCGCGGTGGAGCTGCAGGTCGATGACTTCGTGCTCGAGGCCGACCACGGGGTGTTGATGCGCGCGCTGGAGATCCTCTCGAACACTGCGCTCCGGTACACGCCCGCGGGGGGCCGGGTCCGGCTCGAGGGGAGGCCTGAGGGCACGAAGGGTTTCTTCGCCGTGCGCCACGAGGGGCCGGTGATCTCCGCGGACCTGAGGGCGACGCTGTTCGACAAGTACGAGCCGCCCGGCCCGCCGCGAGAGCACCGCCGCGCGGGCTGGGGCCTGGGCCTCTATTTCTGCAGGCGGTGCGTCGAGGCCCACGGAGGCGAGCTCGCGGTGGAGGACGCCGACGGGTGGGGCACGTCGTTCGTGCTGCGGGTCCCGGGAGTCGTTTCGAGCTGACCGACGGGTATGGAGAGGCGTGCTGACCGCAGCCGCCGCTGCGGATCGCGACGCCCAATGGGCGGTACGTCACGTGACCGGCGCGCCCTGGCGCAACGCAGCCAGCGTGTCGTCTCGTTGCCCCAACTCCGCGAAGACCATCCGCTCCGCTTCCTTCCAGTTGCGGACGGCGAACCAGTTCACGAAGGCCCGTTTCTGACGAAGCGGAACAGCGCCTCCCCGTCGGGCAGGGTCTCGTTGTCGATCCGCGGGGACCCCAGTCGGTGCAGCTTCCGGCGCAGCATGCGCATCATGCCCTCCATGCGATCGGGGCTGCGGCCCAGCTGCGCGGCCAGCTCACCGGTGCGCGCGCAGCCGCACTTCGCCAGCAGGCGCAGGGCCCGCAGCTCATCGTCCTCGAGGGCGTTGAGGACCGCGGGAGCCAACCCCAGCGGCGCGTCCAGGGCTTCGTCGACGCGCTGAAAGGGCGGGACCTCCGGGGCGACGGGAGGAGGGGGCTGAGGGCTCGCCGGGGAGGCGGGAGACGAGAGGTACCAGGTCGCACTCGCGGGCCCACGGGTCCCCTCGCGCGCGGGCCGTGAGTGCAGGGTCAAGCCGTGCAGGGCTGCGTACGCGTGCAGCCGCCGACGCGCGGTGGGAAGACTGACGCCCAGTCGCTGCGCCAGCGCGCTGATGCTGATCCCTCCCCCGGGGGAATCGGTCACGTGCTGCCCGACCGCCGCGAGGTCCTCTGCCTTGAGATGGTTCACCCCAGCTTCCTTCCTGAAAACGTTACAGTAACGTTCTCAAGTCATCGTAGTTACTGGGGTGATGTGTGGGCAAATCGTTACAGTAACGGTTTGGCGCTTCTTCTGAGGCGCTCCTCATCACTCCTCCGCAGGGAGGGCTCATCGGCGGCCTGCGCGTCAGCCCCTTCTGCCTGGGAGCGATGACCTTCGGCGAGGCGCTCGGCCCCGGCTTCGGCTCGAGCGTGAAGGACTCGGAGCAGATCCTCGACCGCTACCTCGAGCTCGGCGGCAACTTCATCGACACCGCCAACTTCTACATGCGCGGGCAGTCCGAGAAGATCATCGGCGACCACCTCGCGCACGACCGCGAGAAGCGCGACCGCGTCGTCATTGCCACCAAGTTCAGCGGCAACCTCTACCCGGGAGACCCGAACGGTGGCGGCTCGAACCGCAAGGCCGTCATCGCGGCGTGCGAGCAGTCGTTGCGTCGCCTGCGCACCGACTACATCGACCTCTACTACCTGCACCTCTTCGACAAGCACACGCCCATCGAAGAGACGGTCGCGGCGATGCATGACCTCGTGCAGGCGGGCAAGGTTCGTTACCTCGGCATCTCGGACACGCCCGCGTGGGAGACGGCCCAGGCGCAGCTGCTCGCGCCGTTCCGGGGGTGGGCGCCCTTCATCGCGTTGCAGATCGAGCACTCGCTCGCCGAGCGCACCGTCGAAGGTGAGCTGGTCCCGATGGCGCGAGAGCTCGGGCTCGGGACGCTCGAGCACCTGGAAGACAACGTGAAGGCCCTCGAGGTCACGCTCACGGCGGCCCAAAAGAAGGCCCTCGACGCGGTGTCTGCCCCGCAGCTGCCCTTCCCGATTCCTTTCCTGCAGGGTGGGCCGTCAGTCTACGCAGGCGGCACCACCATCAACGGAGAGCCTTCTCAGCCGAGCCCCATTCTTCCGTCCAGGCGCGGCGATCACCATTGAGCGCGGTGACGGCGTTCGAGTTGCAAGACCCGGAGGTCAGTCCCACCACAGGTACGTCGACTTGCCCTTCGCGACGACCTCGTCCGCGCTCTGCTTCCATCCGCGCGGGGCGCCGGAGGTCGGCAGGGTCACTGCCACGACGCCGACGCGGAAGTCCTTCCGCGGCGGGTAGACGACGTGGCCGTCGAAGGTCGCGGACGCGGGTGCGTGCTCCAGGAGCTCGCGCGGGCTCGGGGCTTCGTTGTGGCCCTGGTCGAGGAAGGCATCGCCGAGGGCTTCGCCAAGCTCGGAGATCACGGCGCGCGGCGCGCCTTCGAAGCGGCGGACATCGCTGCGCCTCTCTTCGAGGCAGTCGCCCAGCAGCGCGTCAACCCGCTTCACGAAGGCCGCGTGCTTCTTGCTCAGCGTTGCGGTCGACGCTTTCGTTGCGGGCAGCTCGGCCGCGTCGCTGACCGGCGTAGCCCAGACGGCGCGCACCGAGCCGGCGGCCCGGCGCACGTCGGCCGCTTGAGCGAGCAGCGTCTTCGCCTTCGGTGTCTCGCGCGCGACGACGCCGTCGATGAAGAGCCCGCCGACGGTGCCGAGCGACAGAACGCCGCTGAACACCGGCGGTTGGAAGTCGTCGTCGGGAAACGCCTTCACGAACGGGGCGGCTTTCGGAGCGAGCTTCTCCTTCACCGCCGCCGCGAGCTCTTCCCACCGCAGCCCTTCGATCGTGAACAAAATGCCGTCGGTGGTTCCCCTGATCCGCGCTTCGAGCAGCTGCACGATGCGCCCCGCGTCCTTCGGCAGGCGCTCGCCCTGGGTCTCGAGCCACGCGCGGTAGGCGCCAGCGCGAATGAACAACGCGCGGGCGTTGCCGAGCGCTTCATGTCTGCGGTGCTCGACGAGCTCCGCTACGCGCAGCCACCCCTTCGCGCCGTCGATCGGCTCGCCGACGGCGGCATGCAGCTGCGCGAGGTTCAGCGCGTGGGTGCGCTGCTGCCAGGCGTCGGCCCGCAGCCGATCGGCCAGCACGGGCGTCAGCCGATCGAGCCCCGGGATCAGCGCCACCGCCTCCGCCCCGGGTCTCAACGCGATGTGCCCCACCTCGATCAGCAGCGCATCGCAGCGCGCGACCCAGTCGTCGGCATCCGTTCCCGTAGCGATCGCATCGATTCGAGGGACAAGGGTCGAATCCAGCATGCGCGCACCTTACCTGACCGGGTCAGTTCGGAGGCCGTGCGCCGCCACGGAGGCGAGCTCGCGGTGGAGGACGCCGAAGGGTGGGGCACGTCGCTCGTGCTCCGGGTTCCGGGAGTGGTTTCGACGGCGCGCGCGGCGTGACACGCTGACGGGCCATGACGTTGCAGGAACCCCCGCGGAAGTCGCATGCCGGGCTCATCATCGGGATCGCGCTCATCGCCTTGATGGGGCTGTGCTGTCTGGGCTCGGTGGCGGCCCTGGCGGTGCCGAGCTTCGCGAGCTTCGGTTCCCGGTCGAAGCAGTCCGAGGCGAAGTTCAACCTCAAGAGCGCCTATTCCGCGGAGCGCGCGTACTTCGCCGAGTTCGACACCTATGAGCCGTCGATCGACAAGGTGGGTTTCCTCCCCGAGCGCGGCAACCGGTACCGGTACGTGCTCTCGAACTCCGGTGACGCGCTGGTGCCCGGCAGTCCCGACGGCGGTTCGCACACCGGCGTGCTCGCCGACACTTCACGGTCGAGCCCCTTGCCGGACAACGCGTCGTTGCTCGCCGGAATCCCACCGGCGCTGCTGGGCGCAACCGGCCTGAAGGGCACGTGCCCCGAGGCGTGCGACTTCACCATCGTGGCGGCAGGGAACATCGACGGCGACGCGACGGTGGACGTGTGGTCGATCTCGACGCAGGACCGCACCTTCGGCAGTGAGCGGGTGCCCGCCGGAGCGCCCTTCAACCACGTCGACGACAACGTTCGCTGACCGTCAGGCGGCGAGGAACTTCGTGAGGCGTGCGCCGAGGGAGGCGCGGAACGCGTCGGTCGTCGGAGGACAGTGACGGCAGTCCTTCAGCAGCTCGGTCTCCTGCAGTGACCTGAAGAGCTGAGGCGCTCGCGCGAGCAACTTCGCTCCCGGGAAGCTCACGTCCTGGTCCGCTCCGATCACCAACGTCGGCGCAGTGAACCCGGCCAGCTCTTCCGGCGTTGCGAGCCGGGGGACCGACATCCCGCCGAGGTCATATGAAAGGAACGAGTCACCGAGGAACGCCGCCCAGTCGTCGTCGTTCGTCGTCAGCAGCTTCGCGACGAACTTCTCCAGCCGCCGTGCGCTCGGGGAGAGCACGTACATGGTCATCGGGAAGCCCAGCTGCACGAAGCCCGCCCACAGCGGCCCGGTCACCATGCCCGCCGGCACCAGCAACGCGAGCCGGGTGATGCGTTGTGGGGCGATGGCCGCGAGGCGAATGGCGACGAAGCCGCCCCAGCTCACGCCCACCACGAGGGCCTGGGGCAGCGAGAGCGCGTCCATCACCTCCGCGAGCCAGTGCCCGTAGTCGTCATTCTTCACCGAGAGCCGCGCGTCGGCGCTCTTCACGGACTGGCCGATGACGTCGACGGCGTAGACGCGGAACTGCTGGAGCAGCGGCGCCAGCTCGACCAGCGCATGCGCCGAACTCGCCATCGCCCCGTGCAGCAACACCAGCGGCGGGGCGCGCTCCGGGCCGCCCACCAACACGTGGGTCTCGCCGAAGCGCGTCTGCACCACCCGGCTCTCGGTCGGCACCGTGAGCCTCTCGCGGAACCGCCCGAACCAGCCGACCAGCACCGTCTTCGCCGCTTCGCTCTTGAACAGGGACTTCATCGAGGACTCCGTTTCTGCGGGCGCAGGCCCGCGAGGTGCTGGGTGACGAGCCGCTCCACCAACTCGACCGGACGTTCGTGCCCCCCCTGCACCCACAGGATGAGGCCGAAGTAGAAGAACGAGAGCCAGGCCAGCGCGAAGAGGGATCCATCGGCGCCCTTGCCGAGCTCTCCGCGCGTCGCGGCGTCGTGCACCAGCCGGGCGATCGCGGCATGCACCTCGCCGGTCTGCCCGGCGAACTTCTGGGCCCAGGGAGCGTCGGCGAAGAGGGACTCCTTGAGCAGCGTGCGCGAGAGCGTCGGCCGGCGCTGGTAGCTCTTGAAGACGGCCCTCGTCAGCCGCGAGAGTTGGACTTCCAGGGGCCCGTCGCCCAGGCGCGCGAGGGCGTGGCGGAGCGCGCGATCGAGCTCGTCGAACAGCGCCGCGTGGAGGAGGTCCTTCTTGTCTCCGTAGTGGTGCAGCACCGTGCCGGCAGAGACCCCGGCCCGCGCGGCGATGGTGCGCAGGTTGGCCGCCTCGAAGCCCACCCGCTCGAATTCGGCGCGCGCGGCCTCGAGCACCACGCCGGCGGTCGCTCGCTTCTGCGACGCCCGTCTCGTTCCCGGCGACGTCGATTGGTCAAACGTGTTCATTGAATGTGTTTAGCGAAGGCCGTTGGCGAGAACAAGGGACGCCACGGCGTCGCATGCGGGTGACAGCGGAGGGACCGGCCTGACAAGCGCAGCAACCGTGGGCTACCGTGCGGCCTCTCTCGTTCTCGGAGGTTGAATGCGCATTCCCCCTCGTGGTGGTGGCATCAGGAAGATCGCGGCCGACGCGCCCATCGGCAAGAAGCCCGGCAAGGACATCAGGAAGATCCGCGCGGACGACCCGGTGAAGCCGGGGAAGCCTGGCAAGCCGCCGATCATGAAGATTCGCGCGGACGATCCGGTGAAGCCCGGGAAGCCCGGCAAGCCGCCGATCATGAAGATTCGCGCGGACGACCCAGTGAAGCCGGGGAAGCCCGGCAAGCCGCCGATCATGAAGATCCGCGCCGATGACCCGGTGAAGCCCGGCAAGCCACCGATCATGAAGATCCGCGCAGACGATCCGATCAAGCCGAGCCCGGGCAAGCCGCCGATCATGAAGATCCGTGCGGATGACGTCTTCAAGCCGGGCAGGCCGGTGATCATGAAGATCAAGGCCGACCTGCCCTGACGTGAAGCTGGTCGCCGTCGTTGCAGCGGGCGCCGATGAGACCGCGGTGGGCGTGCAGCACGCGCTCACCCGCCTCGGCGCCCGAGTCGTGTTCATCGACACCTCGGTGATTCCCGAGCGCCACCGCCTCTCGCTGGAAGACGGCGCGGTGCACTTCGACGGGTTCCCGCTCGGCGACGTGCGCGCGCTCTACGTGAAGTCGGTGCACCTCGCGGTCCCGCTCTTCGACGTCGAGACCCTCGCCCAGCGGCGCCCCTCGAGCTGGCCGGCGCGCTGGGTGGCCGAGCGCGAGCGGCACGCCTTCGTCACTTCCGCGTTGCGAACGCTCGAGGCCGGCGGTGCGCACCTGGTGAACCCGGTCTCGCGCTTTGAGGTGCACCTGCTCAAGCCGCTGCAGACCGAGCTGCTCGCGCGGGCGAAGGTGCCGGTGCCCGCCTCGCTCACCACCAACGACCCCGAGGCCGTGTGTGCGTTCGCCGACCGCCATGGCGACGTCATCTACAAGCCGCTCGCCGGTGGAGCGCTCGTGCGCCGGCTCGTGCCCGCTGACCTCACCCCGCGGCGGCTCTCGCGACTGGCGACATCGCCGGTGCTGTTCCAGCAGCGCATCGAGGGTGACGAGCTGCGGGTGACGGTGCTCGACGGGGAGGCTATCGCCGCGTACCGGCTTCCCGCGACCGGCGTGGTCGACGCGCGGGAGGTGCTCGCCCAGGCGAAGCGGGTGCGCCCTCCGCGCGACGTGGCGGCCGTCTGCGTGCGCGCGGCGAAGGCGCTGGGGCTCGTCTTCACCAGCGTCGACGTTCGGGTCACCGCGGACGGGCGGCCGTTCGTGCTCGAGTGCAACCCCACGCCGTCGGTCGCGTTCTACGAGGCGCCGTCAAAGAGCCCGATTCTGCGCGCGCTGGCGGCGCACCTCCTCGCCCATGCGTGAGCTTCGAGACCGGCGAACGCGTGTCGCGCCAGGGGCTGCGCCCTCGTGTGCGTCCGTGGAGAGCGAGCGCTTCGCGAACGGCGACTGCTTCGCCCGCACGGGCCGACTGGAGCAGCGCGGCTCGAGGGCGAGCACCCCGACTGAGGAGTCCGCGCGTGCGTGACTTCTTCATCGACGATCTCGTGCCATCGCTGCTCGGTGACGAGGCGGAAGACGTGACGGCCCGCGCGCGCCGGTTCGTCTCGCCGGAGGTCCTCGCGAGCGTCGAGGCCATTCGTGCGGCGTTCCACGACGGCGGTCGCGTGAAGCACGTGGCGCTCGAGGGCGCGTTGAAGCCGCGCATCGCCGCGAGCGTGGGGGCCGCGCTGGACGTCGCCCGCTTTCGCCGGCACCACCACGCGCCGTACCGCATCGAGGTCGCTCCGCTCGACGAACTCGTCGACTCGCCGTTGCGGCGCCTGTGCCGGTGGTTGGGGACCGCCGACGCCGCGCGCTTTCACGGCTGGCTCGCGGGGTGGCCGCTCGACGGGGCTCCGTTGCAGTCGCGCCAGGTGCAGGTTTCACGAGCGCGCCGGGGCGACGCGTTCCCGGTGCACATCGACATGGAAGAGGAGGGCCTGGCCGCCGTCTACAACCTCACCCGCGGCTTCGGTGCGCGGGACGGCGGCGAGCTCTACTTCCCGTGGAGGGGACGGCGCGAGCTGGTGCTGCCTCCGGTGTTCAACACGTTGATCCTCTTTCGCCCGAGGAACGCGCCGCACGGCGTGGCGCGCGTCACGGCGTCGAGGGGCACTCGCTTCACGGTGACCGCGTTCTTCAGCACGCGCAGTGACTGAGGGCGTCCGACGGCGAGCGCATCGACCCGTGGAGGCGGGGCATCACAACCGGCCGAGGTAGTGGTCGAACGCCATGCGCACCACCGCGCCGGCGTCGCGCAGTTGCCGGGCGAGCGCGTCGTCGTTCTCCACCACCACCCCGGTGTACGTCGCGCCCGGCAGCGAGTTCACCTGCAGCCCCTCGAGCAGCGCGCGCGTGTACTGCAGGTCCTTCACCCGAAATGGAAACGCGCCCGGGTAGGCCGGGCTGAACACCGCGAGCCCGACGGGAACGTCTGCGGCGTTCACCAACTGCAGCAACACGCGTTGGGGCGAGCGCGCCCCCGCGAGTTGGCCGGCCGGCAGCGCGAAAACCTGCTCGACGGCTGCGTCATCCTCCGGTTCGATCACCCGCAGCGACACCGCCGCGGAGACAGGCAGCCGCTCGAGCACCGGCCACTCGACCTTGAGCGACGTCGAGCCGTACTCCCGTCGGAAACCCAGTGACGTGTAGAGCGCGACGGCCGCGGTGTTCTGCGGTTTCACGTTGAGCCGCCACGTGGTGCAGCCCGCCCCGCGGAGCTGCCGGGCGACCTCCTCCATCAACACGCGGCCCACGCCGTGACGTCGCGCTTCGGGGGCGACGATCAGCTGCCGCACGTAGCCGCTCCCGTCGAGGCGCTGCCAGAAGCACGTCCCGACGCCCACGCCGGCGAGCTCAGCGACGAGCGTCAGGGCGCACTGATCAGCCACCCACTTCTCGCGCACCGGCGGTGGATCATCGACCTCCAGCTCGGGCATCAGCCGGACGTGCAACGCGAAGTCTGCGGCCGTGGCCGGGCGGATGGTGAGGGGGTCAGCGCGCAAAGACAGACACCTCGCCGCTCGGGCTCTCGAACCACACGTGGGTCGCGCTGACGCCCCCATTCACGCCTCCGTCCGGGCTGCGCCAGGCATCGAGCCGAAGCGTGTCGCGATCGATCGCCACCCAGTGCGGGCCGAATCTCAGCTGGGGGTACCCGACGGCGCTGAGCGGGAGCTGCGCCGTGGCCTCGACGTCGAGGCGGAGCAGCTGGAGCGCGATGGGCGCCGGGCTGGCGGTGAACCGGGCGAAGCCCACTTCCCCGAGCGCGCTCTGCACCCACAGCCCGTCCCCTTCGGGCGCCATCACCTGCAGGCTCCAGTCGCGGCAGTTCGGAGTCATCGACGGAGCGCCGAAGCAGGCCTGGCCCGCGGTGTCGACCCACACCAGTCCGCCATCGACCACCGCCACGCCTGAGAGGAGCGGCACCGAAGGCTGGTACGGGAGCGACGCGGCCTCGAGGCCTCCATCACCCGGGGTGAAGCCGAGGAAGCCGCTGGGGTCGGCGAGCACCAGCAGGCCGGGGGTCACCCCGCGCACCCCGGTGAAGACCTGGGCGTTGTTGCGCGGAAGGACGGCGCTCTGCACGCCGCCATCGACCAGCTCCCAGCGGCGCACGTCCACGGTGCTCCAGCTCCACAGCACCGGGCCGGCGGCCGCGATGGACGAGACGGGCCCGCCACCGACCACGACGCCGGCGTGCAGCACGGCCAGACCCACGTCCGACTCGCACAGCGCGAGGTCGCCCGCGACGACGACCTGCTGGCACGGGTTCCGGGGACGAAAGCGCAGCACGGGCGCCTCACTGCTGCGGTCGCGCAGTACCACGACCGTCTTCTTCGCTTCGCCCAGCGCCGGCTCGAAGCGCACCACGATGGAGTGGGTGCCGGGCGACGTGGGGGTGAACTCGACCACCGCGGTCCCCGGGGCGAGCTCGGTGACGACCTGGCTCGGCACCGCGTTCCCCTCGGCGTCGGTCACCGCCGAGGTCACCGAGGTGACGCCCCGGGCGCAGGTGCCGAGGCCCAGCGTGTGACGCGAGGGAGTCCCGGTGAGGCCGACGGGCGCGCCGACGGGCTGGACCCGTTCGAGACCCGAAGCGCTGCACTCGTCCTTCGGGCACCCCGACAACGCCATCACCAGCAACACGCTCGCGGTCCGCCACCCGGTCATCCGACGGCTTGTACGCCAGTCGCCCCGCGGTTTCTCCCCGCCGGGTGGCGAGTTGAGTTGCACCGCGTGCTCCTGCACCATGGCCCCGTGATGCACCGCTTCGCCTTCGTCCTCCTCGCCACGCTGTCCGCGTGTCCCCCGCCGCCCGCGCCGGTCGAGCCGCCACACTTCCTGTGGAGCGCCGACCCCCAGAGCCTCGAGAACCCGTTCCCCGATGAGCGGTTGATCAGCAACGGCACGCTGGTGCTGCGCCCGAAGTGGTACCAGCCGTTTCTCCCCCCGAAGGCCATCACCGCGAAGTCGGCCTCGTACTTCAACAAGGTCGGCGCCCAGTCGGCCCGCGAGGTCACCGCGCTGGGCAGCTTCGGGTCGACGCTGCTGCGGGTCAGCGAGGCGCTCGACCCCGACACGGTGCAGGGCTCGGTGGTACGGCTGGTGCGCGAAGACGACGCGAGCTGGCGCGTGCTCGAGCGTGACGTGGTCGTCGAACACCCGCGCGACGTGCTGGCGAAGCGGAAGCTCTTGTTGCCCGACGGGTACCCGGAGTTCCTCGCCACGCGCCCCTCGATTCCCCTCCCGGAAGGGCACGACGGGCTGCTGGTGGTGCTGCGCGGGCCGAAGACGAAGCGCGGCGTCGCGTTCGGCCGCGGCTTCGAGTGGAACGGCGCGCACCCCGACACTGCGCTCGCCGCGGCGACGCTGACCGTCTCGCCCGACGACATCCTCTTCACCCTGCCTCAGCGCGCGGGGGACCTCAGCTCCACGCCGAAGCGGCTCGCGCAGTGGAGCGCCGCGCACCCACCCGCCGTCACCATTCCCCCCCACGCGGTGGTGCCCGACGAGAACAACGGCTCGCGCCCGATCGGCGTGTGGACCCGCACCGACGCCGACTGGAGCTCCTTGTCGCCCTGGCTCGAACGCCATGCCTTCGCCCGGCCCGTCACCCACGTCGGCCAGGTGGTCATCGGCGAGCTCGCCGCGCGCGACGTGCGCGAGAACGGCGTCTTCAAGCCCGAGTGGGTGAACGACCCGTCGCTGGCGCCCGTCGTCCCGCTGCGCTTCGTGATGGCGGTACCCGCAGGCCCGAAGCCGGTCGGTGGGTGGCCGATGGTGATGGGGCAGCACGGCGTCGGCGGCCGCAACACGCTGCGCGATGGGAGCACCGACAGCTACTGCCTCGAGTGGGCCGAGCCGCTCGCCGCGCGCGGCCTGGGCTGCATCGGCATCGACGCGCCCAACCACGGGAGCCGGGGCAGCTTCACCTCGTTCTTCAGCATCGACGACCTGCCCGCGCTGCGAGACCGGCTGCGTGAGATGACCTTCGACCTGCTGCAGGTCGAGGCCGCGGTGGTGACCATCGACCTCGACGGCGACACGGTGCCCGACGTCGCGCCGACGGTCCGCTACTTCGGGAACTCCCTGGGCGCGATCATGGGCAGCGGCTTCGTGCCCGTGGCCAACCGCGTCTCGAGCGCGGTACTCAACGTTCCCGGCGGTGGCCTCTCGAACGTGGTGATGAGCCGCAACCTCCAGGACCTCATCGGCCTGCTCATCGTGGCGCAGACCGACCTCGCCTTCGACTCGCCCGAATACGTCGCCTCGTTCCCGCTCTTCCGCGCGGCAGCGCAGCCGCTGTTCGATCCGGGCGACCCCATCAACCTCGCGCACGGGGTGCGCCCCGACGTCGCGGTGCTGCTGCAGGAGGGCCTCGGCGACCAGACCATTCCCAACGACACGAGCGTCGACCTCGCGGCCGCGTTCTCGCTGGTGCCGGTCGCTCCCGGTGCGGGCCGGCGGGTGTTCATGAAGGCCGACCCCGCGAAGTACCTGCCGGCTGCGGAGGCCGCTGACTACAACGGCCACAACGTGATGTGGGACTTCGAGCCCATTCGCGAGCAGGCGCTGAAGTTCCTCGAGAGCGACGGCCAGGTCCTGCTGACGCCGTGACCGCCGGGCGCCGGCTCAGGGGCCACGTCGCTCCGAGAACTCGCCGCGCCAACGTCGCCAGGAGAACGCCGTCAGCCCCATCGCCACGACGGCGGCCAGGGCGAACAACTGGCCCTCGTAGCCCACGGTGTTGGAGAGCGTCGAGAGGCCGAAGCCCGCGGCCATCGCGCCCGCGGCCCAGTAGAACCCGGAGTGGATGGTCAAGCCGCCGGTGATGTTCACCATCGCGAGCAGCACGAAGTTCTGCAGCACCACGTCGCGGTCGCTGACGTCGCGAGCCGCCGCCACCAGGCGCTGCAGGAGCGCGCCCGTGCCGCACACCGCGACCAGGCCCATCACCCGGCGGTTGAGCCGGGTGGAGAGCAGGGAGTGGCGCCCGAGCCACAAGGCCACGACGTAGACCCCCATCACCCCGCCCATCATCACGCTGAGGAACCACTTGCCGAGGAGCGCGTGGAGGCCGGGCACCAGGGTCGGCAGGATGACGACGCCGAGGATGCCGACCCCGGTCGCGAGGAAGGATTGCATGCGCTGGCGCAGCGCGACCCGCGGGTCCGTCTCCTGGCTGAGGTGCTCCAGGCGGGCCTGGCGGCGTTGCGTGTCGGCCGCGCTCTTCTCGAGCAGGGCCAACGCCGCGTGCAGCTCGGGCGGCACCTGCTCGAGTTCGCCGATCAGCGCCCGCGCGGCGACGAGGTTCCCCTGGTCGATCTCGAAGCGCGCGGTGGCCTCGATGCAGCGCGCCAGCCCGTGCCGGGCGGTCTCGTTGTCGGGCCACTCGCGCAGCGCCTGGGTGAAGCCGAAGCGGCACTCTGACAGCAGCGGGTACACCTTCTCGTGCCCGGTGCTCTGCAGCGTCGAGAGGAGCGACTGGAGGCTCTCGTCGGCTGCCTTCGCGAGCTTCACCGAGCCGCGGTGCCGCAGGAAGCCGCCGAGGGCCTCGCGGAACTCGAGCGCCGACTGGTACCGGTGCGCCGGGTCGAGGGCCATCGCCCGGCTGCAGATGGACACCAGCTCGCCGGGCGCGCTCGACGGCGGCGGGGCCGGCGTGCAGTCCCACGCGGCCTCGAGCACCGCGCGCAGGTCGGGCCCGGACCACGGCGGGTTGCCGGTCAACAACTCGTAGAGCGTCGCGCCGAGGAGGAAGACGTCGGTGCGCTCGTCCATCAGCGCGTCGTCGCCGGTCACCATCTCGGGAGCCATGTACACCGGGCTCCCCACGAGGCTCGGCTTGCGCTTCTCCCCGGGCTTCACCTTGCGCGTCGCGATGCCCCAGTCGGCGACGTACACCTCGCCGAACTCGCCGATGAGCACGTTGGACGGCTTGATGTCGCGGTGGAGCACGCCCTTGCGGTGCGCGAAGGCCACCGCGTTGCAGACCTGGCGCAGCAGCTCGACGTGGGTCTCGATGCGATCGCTGCCCACCCCGGCGATGCGGTTCCACGCGGGATCCTCGGCGTGGCGAATGAGCATGCTCCACGACACGCCGTCGACGCGCTTCATCACCAGGGCCGGGTGGCCCGCTGCGTCGCTGGCGAGCGAGTAGACGGGGATGACGCCCGGGTGCTCGAGGCCGCCCGTGGTCTTGGCTTCGTGGAGCAGGGCGTTGATGGTGCCCGTGCTGGCGTTGGCGCGCGGCACCTTCACCGCGACGTCGCGGCCCAGCGAGGCCTGGCGGGCGAGCAACACGCGGCCCATGCCCCCTTCGCCCAGCAGGCCGGTGACGACGAGGTCGCGGTGCAGCACCGGCGCGACCTCGTCGCGGGTCGCGGGCGGCGTGAGCGAGAGGCGCGGGAGATCGTCGCGCTCGACTTCGACCGGGGGGAGGCTCGATTCAGCCGATCGGATGGTCGCCTCTTCCCAGTCACGCACGCGGGTGCTGTCGAGGCCGATGGCCGTGCCGGCGTCCGCGGGGAGCGAGTCGAGGCCGAGGGTCGACCAGAGCTGGTTGAGGGTTGCGGGACTGCGCATGGGCCACCTCGTACCGAAGTCCCCTCCCCCTGCGAAGCGGGGAGAGGGTCAGGGTGAGGGGCCGACCTTCATCCTGGGAAGCCGGAGGGTGACGCGCGCGCCTCCCCCCGCCGCGTCGCCCAATTCGAGCCGGCCACCCTCCGCCTCGGCGAGCGCCCGCACCACCGAGAGCCCCAGTCCACTGCCGGCCGCGCCCGTCACCTCGGCGGCCTTCCCGCGGAAGAAGGGCTCGAGCACCTGCGCTCGCTCGTCAGGGGCGAAGCCCGGCCCGGAGTCGCGCACTTCGAGCACGACCTCGTCGCCCGCGGCGCGCGCGTCGAACACCACCTGGCCGCCCCGCGGGGTGTAGCGGATCGCGTTGTCGAGCAGCGCGTCGAACAACTCCCGCAGCCGCGCATGGTCGGCCTCGACGTCGACGCCGGCCTCGCCGCGCACCTCGAGCCTGAGTCCCCCTTCCTCTGCGCGCACGCGGAACAGCCGGCCCAGCTCGTCGGCCAGCGTGGTGACGGCCACGCGCTCGCGGCGCGAGGCGCCCTTCGCTCCGTCGGCGCGGTTGAGTGCCAGCAGCCCCTGCGCCAGCGTCGCCGACTCCCGGGCGGCGCGCGCGATGTCTTCGAGAGCCGCCTGGTACTCGGCCGGAGTGCGCTCGCGGCGCAGGGTCACCTCGGCCTGGGTGAGGATGCTCGAGAGCGGGGTGCGCAGCGCGTGGCTGGCGCGACTGACGAAGGAACGTTGCCCGTCGAAGGCCTGGCCGAGGCGCGCCAGCACGCCGTTGAAGGCGGTGGCCAGCAGGCCGAGCTCGGGGTCGAGGCCGGTGGTGTCGAGGCGCGTGTCGAGGGAGCTCGCCTCGACGCTCGTCACCTGCCGCGACAGCCGCCGCAGCGGGGCGAGGAAGAACTGCGCGATGGCTGCCGCGCCGAGGGCCCCGAGGCCGAGGCTGAGCGCGAAGGCGACGAGCAGCCCTCCGCGGAACCGCTCGAGGAGCTGGGCGAAGGTCGACGCCGGCGCCGCGACGCGCACCAGCAGCCGCTCGCCGTGGCCGTCATGTGGCTCGAAGCCGCGGGTGCGCACGCGGAGTTGCCGGCCGCGGAACTCGAGGGTCGCAAAGCCTTCGGTGGGCCCGAGCGCGGTCTCGAGCGCTGGCCAGCTGCGCGACGAGCCCAGCACGCGCCCGTCGCGCGCCTCGATGTGCCACGGCCAACCCTGGGACTCGAGCGCGTCGGAGTCATCGTCGAGCTCCAGCGCCCCGTGCTCCCACTTCACCTCGGAGGTGAGGACGTCGGCGCGGTGGTCGAGCTCCTGGTCGAGCA
>JBBRUE010000010.1:0-25957 GCA_038248085.1 Myxococcales bacterium
AGAGGTCCTGCGCGTCGTCCTGGCGGCCCTGTTCCTGCGAGATGGCGCCGAGGTTCGCGTAGACCCGGCCGAGCATGCGGTCGTCCTTCGCGCGGGTGCACAGGGTGAGCGCGCGCTCGAAGAGGGCCTGCGCCTCGCGCAACCCGCCCTCGGCCTTGCGCGCGCTGCCGAGGTAGGCGAGCGCGCGGCCCTCGCTGCCCTCGTCGAGCGGGCGCGCGAGCACCGTCTCGAGGTCGGCGACCGCGTCCTTGATGCGGCCGCGCGACAGCAGCGCCCGGGCGCGCGCCTCGAGGCCGAGCACGCGGTCGTCGAGGGCGGCCACCTTCGCCAGCGTCGCGTCGAGCATCGAGAGGTGGGCGCCGTACGGCCCGCGCACCACGAAGAGCGCGTCGAGGGCGAGCACCACGCGCAGCGCGTGCTTCGCGCCGTCTTCCCCTTGCGTGAGCCACCACTGCCAGGCAGCCACCAGGTTGTCGCGCTCGACCGCGAGGAGATCGAGCACCGCCGCGCCCTTCTCGGCCTCGGGCCCCAGGGTCTCACCGAAGTGGAGGTACCAGGCGCCGTGGCGCTTCTGCGCCCGGGTCTCCTCGGGGAGCAGGCGCCCCACCACGCGCGCGCGGATCGACTCGTACATCCCGTAGCGGGCCTGGTCGGAGCGGGGCGGGAACCACACCCGCAGCAGCGACTTGCTGCGCAGGCGATGCAGCACCTGCAGCACGGCCTCGCGGTGCCCGTCGCCCGCGTGCCCCGGGAGCCGCACCACGTCGAGCGCCGCGCCGGCGGAGAAGCCCGAGACGAAGACGGTGCACTGCGCGAGCGCGGCGCGCTCCTCGTCGCCCAGCTGGCGCCAGCTCGACTCGAAGGCCTCGTCGATGGCCACGAAGCGGCCGGTGCCGGAGACCGAGGACGAGGTCTTGACGCTCTGGCGCAGCGACTCCATGGGCGCGTCGGCCATCTGGGCCGCGGCGAGCTCGATGGCCAGCGGCATGCCGTCGAGGCGCTCAACCCGGTCGAGGAAGAGGCGCACCGCGTCGGCCTCGACCTCGTCGGTGCCGTCGACGGGCAGCGGCGCGACCTCGTATTTCTTCTCGGCCTCGATGTTCAGCGCGACCCGCGAGCAGGTGAGGAAGTGCGCGTCGCGCGCCGTCGAGAGCCAGACGGTGAGCGCCTGGCCCGCCTCCTCGGCCACCTGTTCGACGTTGTCGAGCACCACCAGGCAGCTGCGGCGCGACGCGAGGATCGCCCCGACCGCGTCGACCGGCGACGCCCCCGGCGGCAGCGCGACGCCCATCGCTTCGGACACCGCGAGGCACAGGCCTTCGACGTCCTTCGCGGCGGCGACGTCGGCGACCCACACGCGGCCGCGGAAGGTCGAGACCTGTTGCCGCGCCGCCTCGCGCGCCAGGCGCGACTTCCCCACGCCGCCCGGGCCGAGCAGGGTGACGAGCCGCTCCCCGCCGCCGACGTGCTGGTGGAGATCGGCGAGCTCGGCCGCGCGCCCGATGAGCGGTTGCTCGTCGGAAGGCACCTGCCCCTCGTCGGGCTCGGGCGGCGGCTCCTCTTCCGCCAGGGTGGCCGCGCTCTCGGGGCGGTACGCCGGCTGCTGAGCGCTCGCCCACGAGCCGCTCACCTTCGGAGGTGCGGCGCGCACGCGATCGGCCCGCGTGGTCTCGGGGTGCTGGCCCGCCTCGATCGCCGAGGTGGGCTCCTCGTCGGCCGAGAGCCCTTCGGCCTGGCCTGCCTCGGGCACCAGCCGGCGGATCAACGCGGCGACGGCGCGCGGCCCGGTGTTGAGCCCGTACTGGTCGCTGACCGTCTCGATCGCCTCGCCGAGATCGGAGGCGCGCTTGAAGCGGTGCTGCGGCTCGCGTGAGAGGGCCTTGAGCACCAGCGCGTCGAGCTCCGCGGGGATCTCCGGGCGGTAGAGCGAGGGCGGCGAGACCTGGCAGGCGAAGAGCTTCTGCATCGTCTCGACCTGCGACTCGCCGCGGAAGAAGCGGCGCCCGGTGAGTGATTCCCACAGGCAGATGCCGAGCGCGAAGAGATCGGACCGGCTGTCGATGCGTTTGCCGTCGGCCTGCTCGGGCGACATGTACGCCAGCTTCCCCTTCACCAGGCCGGGCATGGTGCGCAGGAAGCGCTGCTCGGCGCGCGCGACGCCGAAGTCGATCAGCTTCACCGCGCCGCCGCGCCCCAGCAGCACGTTCTGCGGCGTCACGTCGCGGTGCACGATGTGCAGGGGCCGGCCCTCACCATCGGCCGCGTGGTGCGCGTAGTCGAGGGCGCTGGCGAGCGAGGCGCCGACGGACAGCACCACGTCGAGCGGCAGGTGGAGCTGTGCCTTCGCGGCGCGCTTGAGCACCTCGCTGAGGCTCGCGCCCTCGAGGTATTCCATGCGCACGAACCATTCGCCCTCGACCTCGCCGAGCTCGTCGATGCGCACGATGTTCGGGTGTCGCAGCCGGGCGGCGATGCGGGTCTCGTCGAGGAAGGCCCGCAGCATGTCGGCGTCGGTCACCAGCGACGACAGCACGCGCTTGATCACCACCGGCTTCTTCAGTTGGGGCGCGCGCGCCAGGTACACCTCGCCCATGCCTCCGCGGCCCAGCAACGAGATCAGCGTGTATTTCCCGAAGTGCATCGCGTGAGGGCGGGCCGGGGTCAGGGCTTGGGACGCGCAGGCTACCTCAGGTGCGAGTAAGGGGGCCCCATGCGGTTCGTTCGCTGGCTGTGGACCTGGATGGTGCGCGTGGCGCGGTTCATCGGCCGCGTGGTCGGCGCCTTCCTGAAGAACCGGGGCATCCTCCTCGCCGGAGGCGTCGGATACAACGCGCTGCTCTCGATGGTGCCGTTCCTGACGCTCGCCGTCGCGGCGCTGTCCCAGTTCTTCGATCACCAGCACATCCTCGAGATGCTGGGCCGGGAGCTGAAGGTGTTGATGCCGCAGAACGCCGACGCGATTCTCCAGACCGCCGAGTCGTACCTGCAGCACCAGGCCACCATGAGCGTGGTCAGCGTGGCGCTGCTGCTGTTCTTCAGCTCGATGGCGTTCAGCATGTTGGAGCAAGCCATGGCAGCGATCTTCCACACCTCGAGCCGCGGCCGGCGCCGGCACGTCCTCGCGTCGGCGGTGATGCCCTACACCTTCATGGTGTTGCTGATGGCGGCGCTCTTCGTCATCACGCTCGTGACCGTCGGCCTCGACGCGCTGGGCGAAGGGTCGGTGCACCTGCAGGGCCTGGAGTTCTCCCTCGAGCGCGGCACCAGCCTGTTGTTGCGGCTGGCCGGTTGGGGCGGCCTGGTGCTGCTGTTCGCGGCGATCTACTGGGTGTTGCCGGTGGTGAAGATCCACCTGAAGAAGGCGCTCATCGGTGGCCTGTGCGCGACCGTGCTCTGGCAGGCGGTCGGACGCTTCATGGTCTACTACTTCGCGAATCTCTCGATGGTGAACCTGATCTACGGGTCGCTGGCCACGGTGGTGGTGATGCTCCTCTTCCTCGAGATCGCCTTCATCATCCTGCTCCTCGGCGCCCAGGTCATCGCGGAGCTGGAAGCGAGTTCGCAGGCCGGCGTGCCCTGGTGGGAAAAGCCCGCAGTCGTGTCGTGAGAAGCCCGCGCCCCGTGCAGCCGGCCTCCACGCCTAGAAGGCCGCGCCCAGCACTGTCGCGACGAGGGCCACCGAGGCCGCCGCGCTGAGGGGATCGAGAAGTTGTCGTCGACGCGCAGGCTCACCAGCTCGGCGAGGGCGCCGGCGAGGCCCGCGGCCATCGCCAGCCCGAAGGCCAGGCCCAGGCCGAGGGCGGGGTGAAAGGCGGCGAACAGCGCGAAGGTGGCCAGCGTCGCGCTCACCACGAAGGCCAGCGTGCCCTCGAGCGAGCGGCCGTGCATCAGGCGAATGCGCCCGAAGCGCCGCCCGACGAGCGCCGCCAGCGGGTCACCCACGCCCAGCACCGCCACCGCGGCCACGCACAGCACCGTCGACTGCGTCAGCGCCACCAGCACCAGCGCCGTCGCGTACCAGGTCGCGGAGTTCACCTTGTGCGCCTCGTGCGGGTGCGCCACCGCGCCGAAGAGCTTCATCAGCAGGGTGTTGAGGCGCGGGTTGAAGCGGCGCGCGGCCTCGAGGGCCCACGCGAAGGTGGCCCACGCCACGGCGACTGCGAGGAGGATCTTCGGCGAGTTGACGAACTCGATGGTCAGCACCGCGCCGATCGCCGAGGTGAGGTGGAAGAGGTTCCGCGCGTAGTTGGTGGGGCGCAGGCTCGGCACGTGGATCGACTCGGCCTCGAGCCGCTTCGCCAGCGCCATGTACGCCGGCTGCACGCGCTTCTTGAAGGCCAGCCAGGTGCGCTTCTGGTGGTCGAGGGCCGGCAGCGCCTCGCCGAGCGTCTGCGCGAGCCCGGCGTGTCGCGGGCGGTGGAGCAGCGCGCGGTGCAGCTCGTTGAACTTCGGCTTGAGGGCCGCCGCCATCTCGTCGCGCCACCGGGCCGGGTCGATGTCGCTGAGCATCTTGTGCAACTGCAACGCGAGGTCCCGGTCGGCCAGCAGCTCGGACGTCATGGGGCAATCAACAGCGCCGGGCGCCTCGTCTTCAATGTCCACCCGACGCGTGGTGACGCGCGGATGACATGCGCGGAATTCACCAATGAACGCCTCGGGTTGGTGACTTCCGGGTGGTGAGAATCGAGCGGGCGTCCGTGCCCCATCGTCAGGCCCGGAGCTTGCCGCTTCGTGCGCGGGGGACGGGACCTCGGCGCGCCGGGTGCACAGCCGACCTGCACCGCGGGCATTCGGCCTGCGACTTCACGAAGGAGCGGCACATGCGGGTGACGGGCGAGCGGCGGGCGGCGGGGACGACGGAGCAGCACGACAAGAAGAAGGCGCCACCGAAGAAGCAGCGGGGTTCGGCGACGTGGTTCGAGGACGGCTTCGACGCGCCGGTGAAGAAGGTGAAGAAGGCAAAGGGCAAGACGCCGCCGAAGCTGGAGGCGACGCCGGCGCTCCTCGCGCAGGGCAAGGCGACGGTCGAGCGGCACCGCGCTTCGGGTGACGGCTCGATGCTCGCGGACGTCGCCCGCGCGCTGGCCGGGCTCACCGCGTCGGTGGTGGTGGGCGTGCTGCACCAGTGCCAGTCGCAGCCCGACGCCGCGACCGAGCGCGGCATTCAGCAGCTCGGCGAGCTCACCGGGGCGCTGTTCGTCGAGTACCTCGCGACGCACGTGCAACCCGACACGCTGGCCGCGGTGGGCGAGGTGGTGAAGGCCGTCGACGACTTCGGGCAGCGCTTCGAGGCCAGCTTCGGCATGAGTCCGTTCGAGGCGACCCGGCGCTTCGTCGACTTCATCGCCTCGACCGAAGGGCAGCCGCAGCGTCGCCTCGCCGGCACGCTCTACGCGCGGTGACCACGCGCGCGAAGGTTGACCCGCTCGGCGCGAGGTGAGCCATACCGCGAGCCGTGTCGCGGCATGGCTTCGCCCTCCTTCTCTGCATCGCTTCGTGGGCCGACGCCCAATCGCTGTCTCCTGCGTTCGCGCTCGACGAAGTGCGGCTCGGACCCTCGGGGGGCTCGCAGGTCGCGCCGACCGTGCTGTTCACCGGGACCGGGTTTCTCGGCATCTGGCAGGACGATCGTGACGGCCAGGGCCGGGACCTGTGGATGGCGGAGGTCGACCGCAGCGGGGTGACTGCGACGTCGCCGAGCGTGCCGTTGCTCCGCGCGCCGGGGCAGCAGCGACTTCCCTCGGCCGCGATGGGGGCGGGGGCGTTCCTCGTCGCGTGGCTCGACGACTCGGTGAACCCCTGCGGCGTCGAGGTGAAGGCCCAGCGCTTCACGCCCACAGGTCAGCCGCTGGCGGCGGCCGTGCGCCTCTCGACCGGAGCGTGCAACGCCGATCGCCCGTCGGTGGCGTGGGACGCGACTGCGAACCAGTGGCTCGTGGTGTGGGGCCGTCACGGCGCGGGCGCCGAGGTGCATGGCGCGTTCGTCGATGGCAGCGGCGCGCTCGTGGTCAGCGAGTTCGTCATCGCCGCGGCACCGAACTCCGCGGTGACGCCGTGGGTGGTGGCCTTGCCGACGGGAGGCCTGGTGGTGACCTGGGCGGACGACCGCGTCACGAGCGGGGCTCCGAATATCTACGCGGTCGGGGTCTCGTCGACCGGCGTGGTGGGCGCCGTCTCAGCGGTGGCGCCGACCCCCAGCACACAGAGCGCGCCGTGCGTGACGCCCTTTGGCAGCGGGGTGCTGGCGGTGTGGACTGAGGGGCCCGGTGCGAACACCACCGACCTCATCGCCCAGACCTTGACGGCTGCCGGCGTTCCCACCGGTACGCGCGTCGTCGTCGCCACGGGAGGCGCGGTGCTCTCCGACGTCACGTGCGTCACCGCTCCAGGCGACACGGTGGTGCTGGCGTTCGTCGATCGACGCGCGTCCCAGGTCGGCGTCTACGTGCGGGTGCTCGATGCGACCCTCGGGGTGTCCGCGGAGTTTCCCGCGGCGCTGCAGTACTCCTACTTCGGCCGCGACGCGCCGCGGCTCGCGGTCGACGGCGCCGACGTGTTGCTGCTGGTGCGCGGCGACGCTGACTTCACCTCGGGCAGCGACGTCCACGGCCGCATGCTTCGGCCGACGCAGGCCGCGCCCCTGGTCGGCCCGTCAGCCTTCCTGGTGAGCACCGCGGCGGTGAAGGCGAGCCACGTCAACGCCGCCTGGAACGGAGCGCGATACCTCGTCACCTGGCGGGCGGACGGGTTGAACGCGGCCGGCTCCGACAGTGAGGGCCGGTTGATCGCGCCCGTGACCGGTGACTGGTTGGGCTCCGATGCCGGGCTGCGCCTCTCGACCAGCTCCGCGAACCTCGTCAGCTACCCCTCGGTGGCGGGGGCTCCTGACGGGGGCTTCTTTGTCTCGTGGGGCGACAACGGGAGCGCCGGCACCCTGATGGGCGTGACCGTCTCCCCCTCCGGCGCGATCGGCTCCGTGCGTGTGCTCAGCGACACGTCGTCGTTCGTCGACACCCATGTCTCGCGGTGGCTCGGCGACGCCTGGGTGACGATGTCGCTCAAGGGCGGGGCCCTGCGACTGCGGCGCACCAGCGTCACCGGCGCGCTGGTGCAGGCCGAGACGGTGTTGCTGCCGACCGGCAGTGCGCTGGAGGCGCTCGACGCTGCTTCGCTCGGCGATGTGTTGATGACCGTATTCACGGTCAGCGACGGAGGGCTCGGGGTGCACGCGGCGCGATGGCGACCCGACGCCGGTCTGCTCGACCCCGCGGGCCTCGTCATCGCGGCGACCGCGGCCAACGAGGTCGAGCCGGCCATCGGTGCAGGCGAGACCGGCTACCTGGTGGCGTGGAGTGAAGCGACCGACGGCGGCGGGCTCGCGGCGCGCGATGTGCTGGCGACGCGGCTCTCAGCGAGCGGCGTGGTGCTCGACGTTCCGCCGCTCAGGCTCGGCGTGGGCCCCTTCGCTGAGGTGAAGCCCGCGGTGGGGTGGGACGGCCTGGCCTGGGTGGTGGCGTGGCAGCGCGGGGTCGAGGTGGTGGCCTCGCGGGTGTCGGCGTCTGGCGCGGTGCTCGATGCGACGCCCGTGGTGATCGCGAGCAGTGGCGAGGTCGCCGCCGCGCCGCACGTCCAGGGAGGGCCTCAAGGAGAGGCGCTCGTCACCTGGGAGGAGTTCTTCGTCGCCGGCGGGGCGTTTCGGGGGCGCGGCCGGTTCTTCACGGAGCCGCTCGTCGATGGCGGACTCGTTGGCGGCGAGGACGCTGGATCCGACGCGGGGCCGAGTGACGGCGGGTGGGACCCCGACGCAGGGGTTGCCGAGACCGACGGCGGCTCCGACGCGGGCGGGCCGCGGATGCTCGGCGTGGGGTGCGGGTGCGGCGACGCGACCTCGATGCCCGTGCTGCTGCTCTGGCTGCTGTCAGGCAAGCGGCGGAAGCATCGAGTCCGCACCACGTGACTCCGTGAACCGTGACGACCCTGCTTCGGGGTCGGGCGAGGGTCGGTTTTCGGACGAGTTGCGAATCGTACGCGAAACGGGGTCATTTATTCACCTAATCGAGTACGAATGGATACTCGTCTGTTTTCGAGACCCCCTGCCGCGGGCCCGCGCGTGGCGAGCAACGCGCTCAAGTGCCGCCACCGCTCTCGAGGCCGCAGTTCCCCGCGCCCCATGAGTGCGACCTGCGCGCCTACTTCAACAGCTTCTGCACGTTGCGCCTGGTGCCGATGCCGCAGCCCTTGAGGATCCACAGCGAGATGACGCCCGAGGTCTCGTCGGCGCGCGCCTTCTCCGCCATCGAGAGCGGCGTGCGGCCCGACACCGTCTTCGCGCTCACGTCGGCGCCGGCCTCGAGCAGCTCGAGCGCGTAGGCCGCCTCGCGGTGAAACGCCGCCATGTGCAGGGGCGTGAAGTCCTCTGCGTCCTTCGCGTTGACGTCGGCGCCTTCAACAGCGACCGGAGGGCCGTCGGGTCCGGGTTGATCGCGGCGAGGTGCAGGGGCGTGGCGCCCCGCGCGTTCTTCACGTTGAGCTGCGAGGGGTTTTTCGCGAGCAGGGCCTCGAGCCTGGCGCCCGAACCCGAGGGCGAGGGCGAGGCGCTGCATGGGGACTCCGTATCCGGATCGGAGTGGGCGTGTTGAACGAGAATTTCCCGCACGTCGCGTGGCACAGTGCGACGCATGCGTGCTTCGCAGCGTGTCTTGAGCCTGGTGGTGATGTCAGCGCTGGGCGCGGTCGCCGGGTGCACTTGCGACGGGACCAAGTACGAGGACCTCGCCTTCGCCTGCCAGTCGAGCCGGGACTGTTCCGCGGGGTGGACCTGCGTGTCGGCGGTCTGCGCGCGGGAGACGGATGGCGGCACGGGCGGCTCCGGTGGTGGTGTCAGCTCGACGGGCGGCGGCGATGGTGGAGGCACGGGCGGCGGCGCGACGGGCGGCGGCGGAGGCACGACCGGCGGCGGGACCGGCGGCGGATCAACCTGTGCCCAGATGAGTGAGGTCTGCGGAGACGCGGTCGACGACAACTGCAACGGCATCCTCGACGACGGCTGCCCCTGCACGGGCGCTGGTCTCCCCTGCTACCACGGCGGGCTCGACTCGCCCGACCTGCGCCAGCCCTGGGACGGGGGCGCAGGCTGTGCGCCAGGGCTCCAGGCGTGCGTCAACGGCGCGCTCTCGGCGGCGTGCTCCGACGAGCACGTGCCCCAGGTGGAGTTCTGCGACGGCCGCGACTCCGACTGTGACGGGCTGCCGGACCCGACCAACTGTCCCTGCCAGGCTGGCCGCGCCTGCTACCAGGGCTCGCCCGGTACGGTGAACGCCAACCCCGACGGCAAGAGCACCTGCCGCAGCGGCACCTGGAACTGCACGCTGCCCGCCGGAACGCAGTGCGTGGGCCAGGTGTTGCCGAACCTGCGCGAGGCCTGCGACGGGCTCGACGACGACTGCAACGGGCTCGTCGATGACGATGTGCCGACGGTGCCGTGTGGCCCCGGCGTGTGCAGCGCGATGACGCGGGTGTGCACCAACGGGGTGCAGCAGGCCTGCAACTACGCCGCGAATCCGCCCCCGGGCTACGCGGCGAGCGAGATCTGCAACGACGGCCTCGACAACAACTGCAACGGCCAGGTCGACGAGGGCTGCACCTGCACGCCCGACGCGAGCGTCCCCTGCTGGACCGGTTCGAGCAGCGCGTGTCCGACCGATGGAGGGGCGTGCCGGGGTGTCTGTGCACGCGGCGCCCAGCGCTGCTCGGCGTTGTCCGACGGCGGTACGGGTTACGCCGCGTGCAGCGGCCAGGCGTTGCCAGGCGCGGAGACCTGCTCCGACACGCTCGACAACGACTGCGATGGCACGACGGACTGCGTCGACTCCGACTGCTCCGGCCGCGCATGCGGGGTGGGCGGCCGCAACACCTGCTCGGGCGGCACGTGCTCGTGCGTGGTGGACGGCGGCGTGTTGCAGATGGCGGGCGAGACCACCTGCAACGACAACGCGGACAACGACTGCGACGGCCTGGCCGATTGCGCCGAGGCGTACTGCGACACGCGAAGCTGCGGCAGCAACGGGCGCGTCTGCACGGGCACCAGCTGCACCTGCGTCGTCGACGGGGGCACCACCCAGCTCACCGGCGAGACCATCTGCAACGACGGCCGCGACAACGACTGCGACGGGCTCACCGACTGCGCCGAGACGGTGTGCGCCGGCCAGGCGTGCGCGACGGGGAAGACCTGCACCGGTGGCAGCTGCACCGCGGCGGATGCGGGCACGGTGCAGACCTCCGAGACCATCTGCAATGACGGCTTCGACAACGACGGCGACGGGCTCACTGACTGCCAGGAGTTGTCCGCGTGCGACGGCCGCACCTGCGCCTCGAACGGCTTCCGGTGCAGCAGCGGCCAGTGCAGGTGCGCGGGCAACGGGGGCGCTATCGAGACCGCGGAGGCCACCTGCTACGACGTGCACGACAACGACTGCGACGGCCTCGTCGACTGCGCGTACCCGAGCTGCCTGACCGACGCCGGGGTCTGCCGCGCCGAGTTGAACTGCACCGACAATCTCGACAACGACGGCGACGGGCGCATCGACTGCGCCGACACCGATTGCATCCATCGCTCCTGCAACGCCGCCCAGCCCGGCGCGGTGTGCTGTGGGCCGTGGCCGGCGATGGCGAACACCGCGATCTGCAAGGACCTCGGCAACGATCCGACCAACTGCGGGCAGTGCGGCCTCGTGTGCCCGAGCGGCGTCTGCAACCCGGTCAGCGGGAACGGTCACGCCTCGGGGCGTTGCACCTGCCCCGGAGGGTTGAGCACGGAGTGTCCGAACCCCGGCTCGCAGCAGGGCTGCAACAGCAACAACTGCGACTGCAGCGACAGCACCTCGAAGTGCGGCTCGTCGAGCCAGGGCGCGAGTTGTCAGCAGATCTCCGGCGCCGACTTCTGCTTCTACTGACCCCCTCACCGAGGGGATGTGGTCGAGTGCGCCCCCATGCGCCTCATCACCACGCTCCTCGTCTCTTCGGTTCTGCTCGCGCTCCCCGCTTCGGCGCAGGCCACGCGCACCTGGGTGTCGGGCGTTGGCGATGACGTGAACCCCTGCTCGCGCACCGCGCCGTGCAAGACCTTCGCGGGCGCCATCTCGAAGACCGCCGCCGGCGGGGAGATCAACGCCATCGACTCGGGCGGCTTCGGCGGGGTGACCATCACCAAGGCGATCACCATCGACGTGCACAACGTGCTCGGTGGGGTGTTGGTATCGGGCACCAACGGCATCGTGGTGGCGGCGGGGGCGGGCGACGTGGTGGTGCTGCGCGGGCTCGACCTCCAGGGCATCAACGGCCTGGGCCTCGTCGGCATCCGCTTCACCACGGGCAAGGCGCTGCACGTCGAAGACTCGGTCATCGCGGCCTTCGGGACGCACGGCATCTCGTTCGAGCCGACGGTGGCCACCTCGCAGCTCTTCGTGAAGAACACGGTCATCTCGGAGGTCGCCCCGGCCTCGACCACCGCCGCGGCGATCAACGTCACCGGTGGGGTGGCGACGCTCGACGGCGTGACGCTGACCAACTGCGCGAAGGGCGTCGCGGCCTCGGGTACGGCGAAGGTGGCGCTGCACCGGGCGAACGTCTCGGGCCACGCGCTCATCGGCGTCTACGCCACGGGCACCGCGGACGTGTCGATCGAGCGCAGCGTCATCGCCGGCAACGCGACCGGCGTGCAGGGAGACACCGGCACCACGGTGCGGCTGTCGGACACCATGCTCAGCCACAACGACGTCGGCCTCGCGGACACGGTGACCTCGTTCGGCAACAACCGCGTCGCGGCCGGCAACACGATGAACGGTGCGCCGACCAGCACCGTTTCGCAGCAGTGAGGGCGTGATGACGAGCCTTCGACTCTGCGGCGTGTTGCTGCTGCTGGCAGCGCCTTCTTCCTTCGCGCAGGCCACCCGCACGTGGATCAGCGGCGTGGGCGACGACGCCAACCCGTGTTCCCGCACCGCGCCTTGCGCCACCCTGGCCGGCACGCTGACGAAGACCGCAGCGGGCGGGGAGATCAACGTGCTCGACGCGGCGCCGCTCGGCTCCGCGACCATCACCTCGTCGATCACCGTGGCCGTGGGGCGCGAGCTCGGGGGCGGGATGGACTCGCCGAGCCTCACCGGCCTCACCATCAATGCGCCGGGCGGCGTGGTGACGCTGCGGGGCCTGAGCTTCGAGGCGAACCAGTCGGGTACCAGCGGGCTGCGGGTGATCGACGCGGCCCTCGTGCGGCTCGAGCGCTGCCGGCTCAACGGCTTCACCCGGGACGCGATCGACGCGCGGGTCAGCGACGGCGGCCTGCTCTTCATCGACGACACCTCGGTGCGCGGGAGCCTCGGCGCGGGCCTGGTGGTCGAGTCCACCGGGGCGCCGCTGCGCGCGGTGGTGAGCGAGTCGAGCTTCACCGGCAACCGCTTCGGGCTGCGGGCCGGGCCGGGCGCGAAGGTGACGGTGCGCGACGGCGTGCTCGCGGGTAACAGCGAGGCCGGCGTGCACGCGGCCAGCGACGGGGGCGTGGGCGCGGAGGTCAACGTCGAGGGCGCGCAGCTCACGCACAACGGCTTCGGCGTGGTGGGGCTCAGCGGCGCGGTCGTGCGGCTCTCGAACTCGAACGTGACGGGCAACTTGTCGAGCCCGACCCACGTGACGGGGAGTGGTCTCGTGCACTCGTTCGGCAACAACCGGATCCTCGGCGGGTCGACGTCGGCCTGCGTCGTTGGCTCCGTGGTGCTCGACCCGGTCACGCTGCCGTCGGCGGTCGTCGGCGTGGCCGTGCCCCCGGTGGAGCTCGGGAGCACGGGCACCCTCGGCGCAGTGACCTACGGGGCGACCGGCGCTCTCCCCACCGGCATCACCATCGACGGCGGCACGTTCTTCGGTACCTCGCGGCAGACCGGGGTCTTCCCCGTCACGCTCACCGCGACCGACGTCAACGGCTGCGTCGCCAGCCAGGCCGCGACCTTCACCGTGGCGTGCCCCTCGGTCACCGTCGCGCCCGCCACGCTGCCGCAGCTGACGACGGGCGTGCCGATGACCCCGGTGCCGTTCACGTTGGCGGGCAGCACCTCGACGCAGACCCAGGCTGCGCTCACCGGCGCATTGCCGATCGGCCTGTCGTTCGCCGCGGGCGTGCTCTCGGGCGCCGCGACGCAGGACGGAACCTTCCCGCTCACCGTTTCGGTGATGGACGGGTTCGGCTGCACGGCGCAGGCGATGCGCTCGCTCGTCGTCGTGCGCAGCGCGACCTTTCAGGCCACCACGCTGGCGCTCACCACCCCGCGCAACCCGGTGCCGCTGTCGGCCCCGCTGACCTTCACCGCGACGCTCACCTTCGCGTCCGGCGCGCCGACCGGGACGGTAGGCTTCTTCGAGGGCAGCATGCTGCTGGGGTCTGCGCCGCTCGTCGGGGGGCTCTCAGTCTTCACCACCTCGATGCTCACGCTCGGCAACCACCGCCTCACCGCGACCTATGGCGGCGACGCGACGTACGGGGCCAGCCTCGCGCCGGAGCTCTCGGTCGACGTCGCGCTCGCCGACACCACGACGGCGCTCTCCTTCTTCGGAGACCGCCTCGAGGTGGAAGTGCAGTCGTCGCTCGCCACGCCCGAGGGCACGGTCGCGGTGGTGATCGACGGCGCCGCGCCGGTGATGGCCACGCTCGACTCGGTGGGCCGCGCACGGGTGCCCGCTTCGTTGACCGTCGGTACGCACGTCGCGCAGGCCCGGTACGCGGGCGCCGTTCGGTTCGCGCCCAGCGAGTCGCCGGTGATCAGCTACACCGTCGCCGAGCCGGTGGTCGATGCGGGAGCGCCGATGGACGTCGATGCCGGCGTGACTGAGCCGATGAAGCCGACGGGGTGCGGGTGCAGCTCGGCTGATGCGGGGCTGTCGGTGTTCATGCTGCTCGCGCTTGCGTGGCGGCGCCGACTCCGCGGCTGCAGTCGTGTCGTCCCTTCGCTCAGTTGGAGGGCGGGAAGATCGGGCCGCTCACGCAGATGATGTAGTTGAGCGCCTGGCCATTCGCGCTCCGCGGCGACGCCGATCGGAGATCCGGCAGCGCGAAATTGGCGGTCCCGTTTTCGACGGGCGTGGGAGTGCAATGGGGGCGCCTTCTACTCGCAACTCGCCAGCGTGGATGAGACGTGAGGCTCCCTGCTTCTGTTTCGCTGCCACGAACCCGGTCTCGACGAACGCGGGCGAAGGCGCCCGGGCTGGTACGGTCAGTCATGAGTTTCGGAGCGATCTTGATGCTGGCGCTGGGCCTGGCGATGGACGCCACCGCAGTATCCGCGGCGAAGGGGCTGGCCACGCCGCGCATTCTTCCGCGCCACGTGATGCTCGTCGCCGGCTTCTTCGGCGGCTTCCAGGCGTTGATGCCGATGATCGGGTGGCTGGTCGGCGCGCGCCTCGGCCCCATCGTGCAGGCGTGGGATCACTGGATCGCCTTCGTGCTGCTCGGGGTCATCGGCGGAAAGATGCTGTGGGAAGCCCGCGGCGGGGCGCCTGAGGACACCGGCCCGCAGAAAGACCCGTTCGGGTTCAAGGTGATGCTGGTGCTGGCGATCGCCACGAGCATCGACGCGCTCGCGGTGGGGGTCACCCTGCCGATGCTCGACGCACCCTTCGTGCTGTCGCTGGTGACCATCGGCGTCACCACCGCCGTGCTGAGCGCCGCGGGGCTCTTCGCCGGGCGACGCTTCGGGGCCGTGCTGGGGAAACGCCTCGACGCCGCGGGGGGGCTCGTCCTCATCGGCCTGGGGACGAAGATCCTCATCGAGCACCTCGCCGCCGAGCAGGGGTCGGGGTAGGTGAGGCGGGTGCGTCTCTTCACTTCGCTGCTGCTCCTCGCGCTCGTGGCCTGCTCGCCCGAGAACCCCACCTTCGGCGGCCTCACCGTCGCCACCACCGACAAGACCTTCGCGGTGAAGCTCAAGGACAAGGTGCTGCTCGAGAGCTCCACTTCGGTGGCGCCGGTGGCGACGCGCGTCGGCCGGGCCCGCTACGAAGAGCAGTACGGCAGCTTCAAGATCACCGACAACCCGCCCACCTGGACCGAGGGCCAGCGCTTCGCGTGGGACAGCCAGACTGCGCAGACCGCGAAGGGCACCTGGAAGGACACGACGGGCGCCGCGGTGGTCTCGGTGACGGCGACCTCGACAGGGCAGGGCGAGCTCGCGCTCACGTACACGGCGTCGAACGCCGAGACGAACCGGCTCTCGCTCGCCTTCCGCTGCGACGTGGCCGATCGGTTCCTCGGCTTCGGGGCGCAGGCCGACGCCGTCGATCACCACGGGCACACCGTCGCGTTGTGGACCAGCGAGCCGGGCATCGGCAAGCAGATGACCGACGACGAGTACCCCGACCTGTGGTTCCTCGTGGGTACGCGGCACGCGTCGAGCTTCGGGATCCCCACGTGGACCTCGAACCGCGGCTACCAGGGCGTGGTGGGGAGCGACGCGCGGTCGATCTTCGAGGTGTGCAGCAAGGCCGACGACGTCTTCCGCATCGAAGTGTGGAGCAACAAGTTCACGCTCTTCCTCTTCGAGGGCACGCCGGCCAAGGCGCTCAACCGCGCGACGGGCACGGTGCTCGGCCGTCCGCCCCGCGCGCCGCCGCTGGCGTTCGCTCCGTGGAACGACGCCATCTTCGGGCCCGACGAGGTGCGGCGCGTCGCGGCGCTGCTGCGCGACAACCACATCCCCTCCTCGGCGATCTGGACCGAGGACTTCCGCGGCGGGCGCGACGAGGGCGGCGTCTACCGCCTGGTCGAAGAGTGGGACACCGACCGCGTGCTCTACCCGGAGCCTGAGGCGCTCGCGGCCGAGCTCGCGGACGCCGGCTTCTCGTGGCAGGCGTACTTCAACACCTTCGTCGTCGACGGCACGCGCATCTCGGCCGAGGCGAAGCAGGGTGGCCACCTGGTGGGGAGCCCCGATGGCGGCGCGTACCTCTTCAGCGGCGTCACCTTCAAGCCGACGGGCCTGGCCGATCTCTCCCGGGAACAGACGCGGGAATGGATGAAGGGCTACCTGCGCCGCGCGATGGACGTCGGCTTCACCGGGTGGATGGCGGACTACGGCGAGTGGTTGCCCCATGACGCGGTGCTCGCCAGCGGGGAAGACCCGCTGCAGGCGCACAACCGCTACGCGCGCGAGTGGGCGAAGCTGAACTTCGAGGTGCTCGACGAGCGCGCGGCCGACGGCACCCAGCGGCTCTTCTTCGCGCGCGCGGGGTGGCTCGGGAGCACCGCCTTCACCCCGGTGGTGTGGGCGGGTGACCAGCGCACCAGCTTCCAGAAGGACGACGGGCTGTTCACCGTGGTGCCGATGGGCATCAACCTCGGGCTCTCGGGCGTGAGCATGTACGCGCACGACATCGCCGGGTACCAGTCGAGCACCAACCCCACCTCGACCAGGGAGCTCTTCTTCCGCTGGACCTCGCTGGGCGCGCTGACCCCGGTGATGCGCACCCACCACGGGCTCGACGCGCGGAGAAACTGGAAGCTCGACTCCGACGTCGAGACGCTCGCGCACTACAAGCGCTGGGCGCAGTTCCACATTCAGCTCTTCCCCTACCTCGACGCCCACGCGGCCGAGGCCGAGGCGACCGGCGTGCCCATCGTGCGCGCGCTGGCGATGCTCGCGCCGGCCGATGAGCGCGCGTGGACCATCAGCGACGAGTACTTCCTCGGCGGCGGTCTGCTGGTGGCGCCCGTTCTCGCCCAGGGCGCGCCGTCGCGCCCGGTGTACCTGCCCGCGGGCGACTGGGTGTCGTGGGACGGGAGCGTGCGCGTCATGGGGCCGATCGACGTGGTGGTGCCGGCGCCGCTCGGTGAGCTGCCGCTCTTCTTGCGCAAGGGCACGTGCATTCCCCGCCTGCCGTCGCGCGTCGAGACGCTGGTCCGGGCGCGGCCTCCTACGGTCGATCTCGACGACGTGAAGGACGAGCGGGTGCTGTTCGTGGTGCCCGGCGGGACCAGCGACTTCCTCGAGCGCGACGGCACGCGGTACGTGGTGATCGAGGGTGACGCGACCACGTTCTCGGAAGCGGGCACCACGCTGCCGGACTGCGCGAACGCGGCGTCGCGGGGGTGTGTCGATCGCTCGGGCGTCAACCCCGTCGCGCACTTGAAGAACGGCGCCGAGCTCGACTTTCCGGGTGGCTACGTGACCATCACCGGCGGGCCGGCGCGGAAGATCGACGTCGAGGTGTTGCTGGGACCGTGACCCAATGGTGTAGCTCTACCATGCGTGGTAGACGCGCAAGATGGCGATCAACCTCAAGAATCTCGAGGTCGAGCGAACGCTCCAGGCCTTGAGCGGCGAAACGGGTGAGTCCCTCACCGAGGCCGCGGGCATCGCGTTCCGAGAGCGGCTGGAGCGCATTCGCGCGGCCAAGCAAGCCCAGAGAAGCCGGACGCTGCGAGCGCTCCTCGAGCTCATCGAAGAAGCGAAGACCGCTCCGGTGCTCGACGGGCGGCCGCTCAAGGTCATCACCGACGAGCTGTGGGGCGACGAATGAGTGACTGCGTCGTCGACTCCTCTGCGCTCCTGTCGATCGTTCTGGCCGAGGACGACGCCGCTTCGTTCGCAGAGCGCCTGGCGGAGCCGGGCCGGAAGGTCATCTCGGCCGCGACGCTCCTCGAGGCGGCCATCGCAGCCGAACGACGCGGCGGGTTGGAAGCGCGCGATCGACTCGACCGGCTCGTCACGCGCATCGAACCCGAGCTTGTCGCCTTCGACGCGACCCACCTCGGCTGGGCGCGCGACGTCTTCAGGCGGTTTGGCAAAGGGCGTCACGCCGCAGCCCTCAACCTGGGCGACTGCATGGCGTACGCAACGTCACGACAGGCGGTGCTGCCGCTTCTCTTCAAGGGCGATGACTTCGGCCAGACGGACATCGAGCGCGCCTGACCTCGGTCAAGGCAGCTTGAGCGGGTCGAGCAGACGCACCCCGGCGCGTTTGAAGTCGCGGGTGCGGGCAGCGCGAAGTGAATGCGATGGGCGCTCGCCGCGTCGGTGCCCCCATGTTCTCGCGCCCCGCGTTCGTCCTCGTCCTGGTGTCGTGGATCTGTGCCGCGGGCGCGCCGCAGCTGCCTCCGAAGGCGCCCGTCTGCCCCGCGAAGCGAGCCGACGTGAAGGTCGGGGCGCTGTGCAAGGTGACCCTCGTCCCCACGGCGCACCCTGACCCGCGGGCGGACGCGTTCTGCAGCTTTCCCGGTGGAACGTGGTGCGCGTGCGAGCCGACCCGGTGCGTCACGGCTGCAGGTCCCCTCGCGAACTGCAAGCCCGAGGGCCACTGGGTGTGCCGCGACGACGGGTGCCCCCGGCCCCACACCGGAGCGTGCCCCACCGAGGGTCAACGCTGCGACTACGACGACGGCCTCTGTGCCAGCACTGCCACGTGCACCAGCAAGAAGTGGAGCTGGAGTCAGCCGAACTGTCGGCCGTGATTCACCTCATCTGCGCGAACGCTCGTCAGTGGCCGACGCGCTTCTCGAGATCGTTCAGGCGCCGCTCGGCGTCTTCCAGCCGGGAGTCGACGGTGGTGCGGTGCTCGAGGGCGGTCTTGATGCCGCGCGCGAGCATCACCATTTGCTGGGCGAGGTCGCGAAGTGACGTCTCGATGGCTTCGGAGCGCTGGTCCATCTTCTCGAAGCGCTGGTCCATCTTCTCGAAGCGGACTTCGGTCTTGTCAGACGAGCGACGGACCTCGTCGCGGATCTCCTGCAGCAGACGAATGGTGAGGTTCTCGGGCTCCATTGACAGCAAGCCTACCAGCCGCCACCGACACGCACACCTGCCCCTGGCTGCGCGGGAAACGCGGGGGGCTCGTTCGCGGCGCGCCGGTGGTCAGCGCATGCGCCCGATGTACTCGAAGCACCCGGTGACGGTGACGAGCTGCGGGTAGTCCTCCCGCGGAATGTCGATGTCGAGCCGCTCGCTGAGCCTGATCACGAACCGGAGGAACAGCGCCGACCGGATATCCACCGGCTCCCGGAGCGACAGCTCCTGCCGGAGGGCTCGGGGATCGACGGTGGCGTGGCGGCTGACGTGGGACGGGCTCATTGGGTCAGTCGAAAGCAGAGCAACCAGCGTTCCACCGCCCTCCCGGGGACAGGGGGGACCGGGCCCTGCAGAGTTTTCGTTCGTGACCGGATCGCGGCAGCTGTTGCAGCGGTGCTGGCGCCGATGGGCTACACGCGGTCGCCCCATGCGAACCCTCGCCAGCCTCGACGTCGGAGCCAGTGCGGCGGTGTGCGCGCTGCACCTCTCCGAGCGTGAGGCCTCGTGGCTGCGCGCGGTCGGCGTGTTCGAAGGCGTCCAGGTGACGCCGCTCCGGTTCGCGCCGCTGGGAGGCCCAGTTCACCTCCGCACTTCGACGGGGGCCGAGCTGGCGGTGGACCTCGAGCTGGCGCGCGCCGTCGAGGTCGAGCCGTGAGCGTCGTGGTGTTGGTGGGCCGGCCGAACGCCGGCAAGTCGTCGCTCTACAACGCGCTGACCGGCGGCTCGGCGAAGGTGGGCAACTTCCCCGGCATCACCGTCGACGTGCTCGACGCCGAGCTCGAGCTCGACGGCGGCGAGCAGATGACGGTGGTCGATCTCCCCGGCGTCTACTCGGTCGAAGGTCACGCCGACCCCGAGAGCGACGAGGGCCACGCGCGCCGCTACCTCGACGCGCTGGCGAAGGCGAAGACGCCGCACGTCATCGCCCAGGTGATCGACTGTACACAGCTCGAGCTGGGGCTCCGGTTGACCAAGGAGCTGCGGCGCCGTGGCGCGCCCCTGGTGCTGCTCGCGACCCAGCACGACGTGCTGCGCGCCCACGGCTCGGAGCTCGACGCCGATGCGCTCTCCGATGCGCTGGGGCTGGGGGTGCTGGTGCTCTCGGTGCGCGAAGCAGGCGCGCAGCAGCGCCTCAAGGCGTTCCTCGGCGACGCGCAGCGAAAGCTCGAACTCCCGGGCGCAGGACCCATCGACCCGGCGCGGCTCGCTGCGGCAGTGACCCGGCCGCTGGCGAACGCGGCGCAGGCGGCGGCGAAGGCCCGGGCCCGCACCTCGCGGCTCGACGCGCTGCTGTTGCACCCGGTGCTGGCGCCCTTCTTCTTCGTCGGCCTGATGACCGCGCTCTTTGCCACGGTGTTCCTGGTGGCTGACCCCGTCACCGGCTTCATCGACGTGGTCAACCGCACGCTCGGTGGGCGCATCGAGGCGGCCCTGGGGCCGGGCACCCTCACCTCGCTGCTGGTGGACGGGGTGCTGGGGGGCGCGGGCACGGTGCTCGCCTTCCTCCCGCAGATCGTCATCCTCACCATGGCGATGGAGGTCATCGAGTCGTCGGGCTACCTCTCGCGCGGCACCTTCTTCGTGCACCGCATCTTGAAGGTCGCGGGCCTCGGCGGCCGGTCCTTCGTGCCGCTGCTCACCGCCCACGCGTGCGCGGTGCCCGCCATTCAGTCGACGCGCATCATCCGCGACCCGGGGCAGCGGCTGCGCACCATCCTCGTGCTGCCGTTGATGACCTGCTCGGCGCGCATTCCCACCTACGGGCTGCTGATCAGCACGTTCTTCGCGGAGCGCGGCGCGTGGTTCAAGGGGGCGATGTTCGTCGCGCTCTACTTCGCCGGCATTCTCGCCGGGTTCATCGCCTCGGTGGTGCTGGGCGGAACGATCAAGAAGACCGGCAAGCCGCAGCCGCTGGTGCTGGAGATGCCGGCCTACCGTCGCCCGCAGCTGCGCGTGGTGGTGCGCCTCGGGGCACGGGCCGCCTCGCGCTTCGTCAAGGAGGTCGGCTCGGTCATCCTCGTCGCGTCGATCATCTTGTGGGCGCTGTTGACCATTCCCGGGCCGGGCAGCAGCGAGGCGGCGGAGTCGGCGCCCCCGGGCGCGTCGGCGCGGGTGCTGGCGATGCATGGCAGCCTGGCGGCCTTCGTGGGGCGCGCGCTCGAGCCGGTCACCCGGCCCGCGGGCTTCGACTGGCGCATCAACGTGGGCCTCATCGGCTCGGTCGGCGCGCGTGAGCTGATGGTGGGCACCCTGGGCGTCATCTTCGGCATCGAGGGCGACGAGGCCGTCGCGCCGCTCTCCAAGGAACTGCGCGAGGCGCGCACGGTGACCGGCACCCGGGCCTACGGGGTGCCCACCGCGCTGGCGCTGATGGCCTTCTTCATCATCGCCTGCCAGTGCATGAGCACGCTCGCCGCGGTGCGCCGGGAGACGCGCTCGTGGCGCTGGGCGGCCTTCGTCTTCGGCTACACCTACGTCGCCGCGTGGCTGCTGTCGGTCGTCGTCTTCCAGGGCGCCACGCTCTTCGGGCTGTAGACGCGGCCTCGTCGGCTAGGGTGCGCCCGCTCATGCGACGCATCGCCCACCTGTCCGATCTCCATTACGGCGCCGACCCCCACAACCAGCCGAAGCTCTACGAAGGCCTGGTCGCCGCGTTCAAGGACCAGCCCGTCGACCTGATCGTCTTCACCGGTGACGTCTTCGACAGCAACGAGCCGGGGCCGGGCATCGTCGAGGGCTTCCTCGAGCTGCACGCGGCGCTCGAGGCGCAGCTGGGCGGGCCGAAGCCGACCATCATCCTCCCCGGCAACCACGATCGGCGCGCCTCGGGTGTGTTCTCGCCGTACCGCGAGGACGTCTTCGACGAGCTCCGCGAGAAGTTCGCGCACCGCGCCGACGTGCAGGTGATGGGCGCGCAGACGCCGTTCCTCGCGCAGCGCATCGTGCTGCCCGACTTCCCTTGCGACGTGGTGGCCTACGACTCGGCGTACCTCCCGGTGGGCATCGCCTCAGCGGGCGGCGTGGTGCGGCAGGAAGATCTCATCCAGGTGGGCAGCGAGCTGGCGGGGGGCGACCCCGCGCGGCCGTTGTTGTTCCTGCTGCACCACCACCTCATCCCCACGCCGGTGACCGACACCTCGGCGATCAGCACCAAGGGGCGGCCCGCGGTGCAGCAGTTCATGGTGGGCCGGGTGCTCCCCTGGCTGATCAGCAACGGCGACCGCGAGGAGCTGACGATGACCGCGCTCGGCGCCGGCTCGGCCCTCACCACCCTCCAGACGCTGGGGCGCGCGGTGATCGTCCTCCACGGGCACAAGCACTACGCGACGGTGCGGCTGCTCAAGGGCCTCGAGGGCGACGCCGACCTGCTGATCACCAGCGCAGGGAGCTGCGGCCTCACCCAGGACTGGACCGGCGGGGAATACGACGAGGCGCCCAAGCTCTGGCCGTCGGTGAACTTCGTCGAGGTCGACGGCCACCGCGTCGACGTGACGAGCCAGGCGTGGAGCCCGTGGCAGCCAGGGAGGCTCAGCTCGCCGCGCAAGCTGGTGAGCGCGACCCGCACGGGGCTGGAGTGGACGCTCGAGGCCCCCGCCCCGCTGGACCCGGCCGACTTCCGCCCGGTGCTGGCGCTCAACGAGTCGAAGCTGCAGCTGCTGACCTCGAAGGCCCAGCTGGGGCGCCTCGACGTGGTGACCCAGCGTCGCCTCGTCTCGCACCCGCGCGCGTGGCTCGACGAGTACTGGGAAGTGCTCGAGGGCGCCCCCGGGGCGATGGCGCGCGAGCTGGTGGTCGACGGCGTGCCGCGCCACGACGCGAAGTGCCCCGCGCGGGTGAAGGTCGCCAAGGACGGCATGACCAGCTACCGCGTGGAAGGCGGGCAGTTCTCGAACCTCGACGACGCGGGGGGCGACGCCTTCGCCAGCGTGGAGTTGCACAACCGCAGCCGCGCCGATCTCGCCCGCCTCGAGGTGCACCTCGGCCCGGTGACCACCACGCCCTTCGCCTCGTCGACCAACCTCACCACCGGCCGCGAGCGCCCCTGGCCGCTGACCCGCCAGGGTGACGTCGTCACGGTGACGCACACGAATTGTCCGGCGCGCACCCTGCTGCGGCTGTACTGGCCCCTGGCGAGGTGACGATGCTCAAGAAACTGCTCGGCATGGAGAACGGGTGGGGCGGGGCGGCGGGCACGCTGCTGATGCTCGGCTTCGGGCTCTTCGTGCTCTTCGTCAGCGTCGCCGACCTGCGCGAGGCGGCGCGGCTCAAGCCGGAGGAGCGCACCTGCGCCTCGTGGCTCGCCGACCCCTCGGGCCCGCGATGGGTCTCGCTCACCGGCTGCAAGCTCGACCTCACCGAGGCGGCGTCCCGCAAGTGGAAGGGCTGGGTCTCGCTGCGCGACGGCGGGGTGAGCGGCGAGAAGTTCATCGAGCTCTTCGTGCCCCTCTTCGCTGGTGAGAGCCCGACGGGGCCGCCCCGGGCCGTGCTGGCGACGACCGACAAGGACCTGCTCAAGCTGATGGACGGCATCAACCAGCTCTCGCCGGACCTGGTGGGGAGCTACCTCGCGTCGCACGCCTCCGAGTTCGAGGCACAGCTCGAGCCGAAGGTGCTCACCGGCTACGTCGAGCCGGTGAAGAGCGTCGCGTCGCGCTCGGCGCTGGGGGTGATCACCGCCGAAGACGCGGTGGTGCTCGAGCAGGGCCGCCAGCCGCCGCGGGCCAACGCGATCTTCGGGCTGGTGGTGGGGTTGTTCTTCGTGGCGCTGGGCGTGCGCAGCATGGCGATGCGCTTCCTCGTCGAGCGCGACAGCACGTTGTGAGCAGGGCCTCGGTCGAGGCGGCGCTGGTGGTCGCCGCGCAGTACCGGCAGCTGACGCGGCGGGTGGTGCGCGGCCAGCTGGAGGGCGCCGACGCCGAGGACGTGACCTCGGTGCTCTACCGCCGCTACGAGCAGGGCTTCACCTACCCGCGGGCCCTCGACGCGGCCCAGGGCCTCACCGCGCCGACGGGGGAGATCGGGCCCCTGGTGGTGAACCTCCTGGTCTGCGTGGAGGTCGCCGCCGGCCGCTACCGCGAGGCCCTCGCGTGGCGCGCGCGCTGGCCCGAGGCGGTGGGCGCCGGCGAGCCCGAGCGGCTGATTCGCATCAACGAGGCGGAGGCCCTCGCGTGTCTGGGCCGGCCGGAAGAGTCGCTGGCGTGGACCGACTATGGCGACGCGGTGACCGACTACGTGCGCACCGGCCGCGCGATGCACCGCGCCTGGGTGTTCGCCGAGCTGGGCCGCTTCGACGAGGCGCGCGCGTCGTTCGACGAGCCCGGGGTGGCGGTGCAGAACCTCGATCAGCCGTACCAGGCCGAGTGTCACTTCGCGCGCTACGCGCTGGCGCTCGCCTCGCGCGAGTGGACGCTCGCCGCGCAGTCGCTCGAGTCGGCGTCGAAGGCCGTGGTGCGCGCGTCGAGCCGGCGCAACGTGCACTTCTTCAAGGGGCGGCTGGCCTTCGCGCAGGGCGATCTCTCGACGGCGGTGGTGCACTTTGCGCGTGGGGCAACGAACCGGTACCGCGGGCAGGGCGGCCCGGCGTTGCTCGAGTGGGGTGATGCCTTGCGGGGCCTGCACCGCGAGGCGGAAGCGCGCGTCGCCTGGCGAAGGTGTTCTGCCGAAGATCCGCAGTCGCCGTGCGCCGTGGTGGCCGCCGCGCGGCTCGTCGAAGCGCCCGCTCCGGCCTGAGTCGACCCCGCGCGCGACGAGCTCAGCGCGAAGCAGGCTCTGGCGAGTGACGCTGCCGGCCCGCCCTCACAGCTTGTAGCCCTGGAACTTCTCTCGGAGCGTCCGCTTGAGGATCTTCCCCGTCGGCCCGATGGGCAGCGCGTCGACGAACTCGATCGCGTCGGGCAGCCACCACTTCACCAACCGCGCCTCGAGGAAGTCGCGCAGTTGTTCTTTCGTGACCGTCGAGTCCTTCGACTTGACCACCACCAGCATCGGCCGCTCGAACCACTTCTCGTGCGGAAGGCCGATCGCAGCAGCCTGGGCCACGCCAGGGTGGAGCATCGCCGCGTGCTCGATGTCGATGGAGCTCACCCACTCGCCGCCGGACTTGATGACGTCCTTGCTGCGGTCGGTGATCTGCATGTACCCGTCGGCGTCGATGGTCGCGATGTCGCCGGTGAAGAACCAGCCGTCCTTGTGCTGCGACTCGTCGTTCGACTTGAAGTAGCCGCTGGCGACCCAGGGCCCCTTCGTCTGCAGGTGGCCCGAGGTCTTGCCGTCGTGCGGCACCACCGCGCCCGCGTCGTCGACCAAGCGCAGGTCGACGCCGAAGATCGGCCGGCCCTGCTTGAGCTGCACCTTGAGCTTCTCTTCAGCCGAGAGCTGCTGGTGCTTGGGCAGCAGCACGCAGGCGGTGCCCAGCGGCGACATCTCGGTCATGCCCCACGCGTGCAGCACCCGCGCGCCGTGCTCTTCCTGGAACGCGGTGATCATCGAGGGGGGGCACGCCGAGCCGCCGATGGTCACCGTCTTGAGCGAGCTCATCTTCTTGCCCGCCGCCTTCGCCGCGGTGAGCAGGGCGAGCCACACGGTGGGCACGCCGAGCGCGCTGGTCACGCCCTCGGTCTCGATGAGCTCGAGCAGGCTCTTGCCGTCGAGCCCGGGGCCGGGCAGCACCAGCTTCGAGCCGACCATCGCCGCGGCGTACGGCACGCCCCACGCGTTGACGTGGAACATCGGCACCACCGGCAGCGTGACGTCCTGCCCCGAGAGCGCGAGCGCGTCGACCATCGCGATGGCGTAGCTGTGGAGCACGGTGCTGCGGTGCGAGTAGAGGACGCCCTTGGGCAGCCCCACCGTGCCCGAGGTGTAACAAATCGAGCTGGCGGTGTTCTCGTCGAGCTGCGGCCAGGTGAACGTCTCTGGCATGTCGCGGAGCATCGACTCGTAGGCGCGCAGGTGCGGGAGGCCCGACTCCTGCGGGAGGTACGTCTCGTCGGTCATCGCCACCCACTGCTTGATCGGCGTGGGCACGCTGGCGAGGTGCCTGGCGAGCGGGAGGAAGGTGGTGTCGAAGCACAGCATCACGTCGCCCGCGTGGTTGGCGATGTACGCGAGCTGATCCGGCGGGAGGCGCG